>DASQQQ010000347.1:0-3907 GCA_035643355.1 Actinomycetota bacterium
TCACCGGGACCGCCGGCCCCGATCGGCTCCGCGGGACCGACGGGACCGACGTGATCTGCGCCGGCCGCGGGGATGACATCGTCCGGGCCCGCGGCGGGTTCGATCTGGTGTACGGAGGGCCGGGCGACGACACCCTGTACGGACAGGACGGGGAGGACCTCCTCTACGGCGGGGGCGGGAACGACATCATCAAGGCCGGTCCGTCCTTCGACGGCCTCGACGGGGCTGGGGGTACGGACGTGTGCCTGCCCGGCGCCGGGGGCGGCTACCGCCTGCGCTGCGAGGGCACCTGACCCGCCGGGCTCGACCGGATCGACCCATCTATCGGTCCAGGGTCAGGTCCCGGGTCCGCCGATACGCTGGGTACCGTGAACGAGCCTCGGACCCGGGACGATCTGCGCAACGTGGCGATCGTGGCTCACGTGGACCACGGCAAGACCACGCTGGTCGACGCGATGCTGTGGCAGACGGGCGCCTTCCGTGCGAACCAGGAGGTGGCCGAGCGGGTCATGGACTCGATGGACCTGGAGCGCGAGAAGGGCATCACGATCCTGGCCAAGAACACGGCGGTCCGCTTCGACGGTGTGAAGGTCAACATCGTCGACACGCCAGGGCACGCGGACTTCGGCGGCGAGGTGGAGCGCGCCCTCACCATGGTCGACGGGGTGCTGCTGCTGGTGGACGCCAGCGAGGGGCCCCTGCCGCAGACACGGTTCGTCCTGCGCAAGGCGCTCGAGGCCCGGTTGCCGGTGATCCTGGTGGTGAACAAGGTGGATCGGCCGGACGCCCGCGTGCGCGAGGTGGTGGACGAGGTCGAGGAGCTGTTCCTGGACCTGGACGCGGACGAGCACCAGATCGACTTCCCCATCCTGTACGCGAACGCGCGGACCGGTCGATGCGGGACCGACCCGGGCATGCTCGGACCGGACCTCGAGCCGCTGTTCCAGGCGCTGCTGGAGCGGATCCCCCCGCCCGTCCATCAGCCCGATCACCCGCTCCAGGCCCTGGTCACGAACCTCGATGCCTCGCCCTACGTCGGCAGGCTCGCCCTGTGCCGCGTGCGCCACGGCACGATCCACCGGGGCCAGCAGGTGGCCTGGTGCCGGTCCGACGGTCGCATCGAGCGGGCGAAGGTGGGGGAGCTCTACGTGACGGAGGCCCTGGACCGGGTGGAAGCGGACGAGGCCGGGCCCGGCGAGATCATCGCGGTCGCCGGCATCGAGGAGATCACGATCGGCGAGACGCTGGCCGACCCGGACGACCCGCACCCGCTCCCGGTGATCCGGATCGACGAGCCGGCGATGTCGATGACGATCGGCGTGAACACCTCGCCGCTGTCGGGACGGGATGGGACCAAGATGACGGCCCGCCTGATCAAGAGCCGCTTGGATCAGGAGGTGGTCGGCAACGTCTCGATCCGGGTCGGCGACACCGGTCGACCCGACGCCTGGGAGGTCCAGGGGCGGGGCGAGCTCCAGCTGGCGGTCCTGGTCGAGATGATGCGCCGCGAGGGGTTCGAGCTCACGGTGGGCAAGCCCCAGGTCGTGACCCGGACGATCGACGGCCGCGTGCACGAGCCCGTGGAACGGGTGGCGATCGACGCGCCCGAGGAGTACCTGGGCGTGGTCACCCAGCTGCTGGCGCTCCGCAAGGGCCGGACGGTGCAGCTGGTCAACCACGGGACCGGTTGGGTGCGGATGGAGCAGCTGGTGCCGGCCCGAGGGTTGATCGGCTTCCGCACCGAGTTCCTGACGGAGACCCGTGGCACCGGGCAGCTGCATCACGTGTTCGACGGCTACGAGCCGTGGCACGGCGACCTGCGGACTCGCCCCACCGGCTCCCTGGTGGCGGACCGGATCGGCACCACCACCACCTTCGCCCTGCTGAACCTCCAGGAGCGCGGGGTGCTGTTCGTGGGGCCCGGCGAGGAGGCCTACGAAGGCATGATCGTGGGCGAGAACCCGCGCGCAGAGGACATGGACGTCAACCCCACCAAGCAGAAGAAGCAGTCGAACGTCCGTCAGTCCACGGCCGAGGAGCTGGTCCGGCTCATCCCCCCTCGGGAGCTGTCGCTGGAGCAGGCCCTGGAGTTCATCCGGCAGGATGAATGCGTCGAGGTCACGCCCACCCGGGTGCGCCTGCGCAAGACCGTCCTGTCGCAGCATCAGCGGGCCAAGGCGGCCCGCCGGCTCAGCGCTCCGAGATCGTGACGCGCTCCAGCACCACGTCCCGCTGGGGACGGTCGCGGGATCCGGTGTCCACCTTGGAGATCGCCTCGACCACGTCGAACCCCGACGTCACCTCGCCGAAGATGGTGTGCTTGCCGTCGAGCCACGGGGTGGGGGCCACCGTCACGAAGAATTGACAGCCGTTCGTGTTCGGTCCCGCGTTGGCCATGGCCAGCAGGCCCGGGCGGTCGAAAGATGGTCCGTCAGCCGAGATCTCGTCCTCGAACCGGTAGCCGGGGCCGCCCGTCCCGGTCCCCATGGGGTCGCCGCCCTGGATCATGAACCCTTCGATCACCCGGTGGAAGATCGTCCCGTCGTACAAGGGCTCCTGCTTCTCGGTGCCGTCCCGGGGATCGGTCCATTGCCGTTGGCCGTCCGCCAGGTCGACGAAGTTCTGCACGGTCTTCGGTGCCTGCTCGGGCATCAGCTCCACCGTGAAGGAGCCCAAGGAGGTGTGGAAGGTCGCCGTGGTCACGTGGACACCACCTCTTCCTCTCGGCGATGACCTCAGTCTATGCGAGTGAACGAAGGAGAGGAGCGGCTAGGTCAGCACCTTGAGCGCGCGAGGGACGGTGTCCTCGGGAGCGATCTTGTACCAGGCTTCGCGGATTCGCCCCTCCTCGTCCACCAGGAAGGAGGAGCGGATGATGCTCATGACCCGCTCGCCCGTGGATCGCACGCGCTCCCCCCAGACGCCCCAGGCCTCGGCCACCGCGTGGTCGGGGTCGGACAGGAGGGGGAATCCCAGCGAGTACTTCCGATCGAAGGCGGTCTGGGCATCGGGGAGGTCGGGGCTGATGCCCACGACGTCCACGTCCAGCCCCGACAGGTCCACCCTGGCATCGCGCACGGCGCAGGACTGGGTGGTGCACCCGGGCGTGTCCGCCGCCGGATAGAAGTAGACGAGGACCGTGTGCCCTCGGGAGTTCGACAGCGAGACCTCCTTGCCGTGTTGATCTTCGAGGGTGAAGTCGGGGGCCCGGTCGCCCCGTCGAAGCTCGGCCATATGACCAGGGTACCCCGGTCCGGTCGATGACTAGTGTCGGTGCCGACCGGAGCAGGAGGTCACAGATGGGATACGGACGCACGATCCTGATCGATACACCGCTGGCCGAAGCCGTCCCCCGCGTGAAGGAGGCGCTGAAGGAGCAGGGGTTCGGCACGCTGACCGAAATCGACATGCGGGCCACGCTCAAGGAGAAGCTCGACGTCGACACGGACCCGTACGTGATCCTGGGGGCCTGCAACCCGCGGCTGGCTCATCGGGCCCTCCAGGCGGAGCCCGACGTCGGGCTCCTGTTGCCGTGCAACGTGGTGGTGCGCCCACACGAGGGACGCACCCTGGTCTCGGCCATGGACCCGGGTGTGCTGACCGAGCTCATGGACCATCCCGATCTGGTGCCGATCGCGGAGGAGGCCACCACGCTGCTCGACGCGGCTCTCGACTCGCTGAGTGGCCACTGACCCCGGGACCTGCGCGGACGACGTCTGGACCTGACTCAGACGACCAGCTGTGCGACCAGAGCCTGGGGGTCGGTCACGGGGAGCTTGCAGGCGAAGCGCTCGCAGACGTAGGCGGTGGGCAGGCCCTCGGTCGGCTCGCGGTCCCTCAGCAGCGGCACCGTCTCCCGCGAGGCATCGTCGTCCGGTGCGGCCACGGCGAGCACGTGGTTGGGGAG
>DASQQQ010000348.1:0-6186 GCA_035643355.1 Actinomycetota bacterium
TGGTCGTTAATGGTCCATTCCGTCTCGCCGGTCGCATCTACCTCACCATTCAGGCTGAAGTGGTTGGCCTGCGAGCTGTGGATCAGGATGATCCAATCGGCGATCTGAGAGCCGTCATCCAGCAGACGGCCTTCGACCTGCGCCCAATCGCCCTGGAGACCCCCCCGTAGCCGTCGTGCCAGACCCGTGAGAGCAGGAGTTGCTTGCTGCAGACCCGGCCGCGTCTGGCCGCCAGGACGCTCAGCAACCGGAACTCCGTGGCGGTGAGATCGAGCTCCTCCCCATCCTTCCAGGCCCGGAACCCCTCCACATCGACCTCCACACGGCCCGCTCGGATGAAGGGCTCGGTCCGGGCATGACGGTGCAGGACGGCACGGATCCGGGCCACGAGCTCCGGCATCTCGAAGGGCTTCGTGACGCAGTCGTCCGCCCCCGCTTCCAGGGCGTTCACCACAGCCGTCCCGCCGGAGACCGGCGCGATCATGACCACCGGCAGCAGGTCGGCCTGCCGCAACATCCGGCAGGCGGCGAACCCGTCGCCACCGGGCAGGACCGCATCGATCACCGCGAGATCGAACGCTTGCCGGCGCAGCCGCGCCACCGCGGGGTCCACGTCGTGCTCGTGCACCACCACGAAGCCCTCGCGTTCCAGCGCCCGCGCCGTCTCCCGGGCGCCGCCGTTGGCGTCGATCAGCAGGAGCTGGCGCTCGACCATCTCGCTCACCGGCCCCCGGGACCCTCACCGACCCGCGAGCTCGCGAGAGCGACGATCTCCAGATCCGGGGAGAGACGTGTGGAGGGAACCGGTGGAGCCCGCCTGCCGTTCGAGCCGCCCGTGGTGATCCGGTCGATAGCCACCGCGGGGCCGCTCACCCAGATGGCACGCGCCCGTGCCACCGTGCTCGGCAGGAGCGTCGGAGTGACCCCCTCCCATCCGATGGGTCCGCGGAGGGAGCCGGCGCGGGAAGTCCCCCTCGCCGTGGAGGTGGTCACCTCGTCCGACGGCGTTCCGGCCGGCTCCCCGCGATGACTCCCGCCACCCAGGGTCGTGACGGTCGATCCATACCGCGCGAAGGTGCTCGTGGCGTTCGAGGTGGGAGCGGTCGTCCGGGTGGGGAACGTGGTGGTTCCGTATCGGGCCAGAGCGACCGAGACAACCAGCAGGAAACTCAGCGGCAAGAGGAGGCGTGTGCGAAGTCCCGACCCCTCCGCCGGCCGACACCCCGTGATCGCTCCCGGGCGTCGAGCACGCGCCATCGCGCCATCGACACCGGGGACCCCCCAACCGATCGTACGTCCCCCTCGGTGCTCGTCGTTCGCGGACCCGGGCGGGCGACGCATCCGCGGGCCGAGGATTCCCCCCCTCCGCCCGGCCCAAACATCCGGACCGCCGAACATCCGGATCACAGGTCGTCGCGGGTCCGGTGCGGGACCACGACGCGGAGAGACGACATACTATCCGCGTAGTCCCCGGGCCGGTCCGCAGGAGACGAGCACGGGGACCAGGCGGATGGAGGTCATCGGGTCATGCCGACCGAGGGGCAGCTGGTCCTTCGTCTGCTGCTGGCGGCCGCCCTGGCGGGGGCGCTGGGCGTCGAGCGTGAGCTCACTGGGCAGCCGGCGGGGTTCCGCACCCACGTGTTGGTCGGGTTGGGGGCGGCGCTGTTCGCCGTGGTGTCCGCCTTCGGCTTCCAGCCCATCCTGGGGCTCACCACCGAACCCGGAGCCCGGGTTGACCTGTCCCGGGTCGCCTCGCAGATCGTGGTGGGGATCGGGTTCCTGGGCGGAGGGGCGATCCTGAAGTACGGGCTCAGCATCCGGGGGCTCACCACGGCCGCCAGCCTGTGGATCACGGCCGCCGTAGGCACGGCGGTAGGCATCGGGGCACTCCTGATCGGAACGGCCACCACCGGCATCGCCCTGGTCGCGCTGGTGGGGTTGCGACCGGTCCGGCGGGCGATCCAACGACGAGCCCCCCTCCAGACCGAGTTCGTAGTCGAGGGGGACGGCAGGATGGACGTAGCGAAGATGCTCGGGGCGTTCCGACCCGATCAGGACCTGGTCCGCCAGGTGAAGGTGGAGGACGAGTACGATCGCCGGCAGATCAGGATCCTGGTCCACCTGGCCTCGGACACGGAGCCGGCCCGCGTGGCCGGGACCATGACGGACGACCCCCACGTGGAGTCGGTGGACTGGACATCCGAGTCGTAGATCAGTGGTTCCGGAGCGCGCCGATCAGCTCCTTCTTCGACATGCTCGAGCGTCCCTCGATCCCGACCTCCTTGGCCTTCTCGTAGAGGTCCTGCTTGGTCCACTCCTCGTACTTCTGCGAGGATCCCCCGCGCTTGCCGGTCCCGCTGCGCGAGGAGTTCGCGATGCGGGCGGCCTTCTCCTTGCTCATGCCCTTGCCGCGGAGGGCTTCGTACTGCTGCTCGTCCTTCACGCTCGGTCCCGGACCCTTGCCTCCTGGCATCGCCGTGCCTCCTCCCTCATGCACCCATCGTGGCAACGCGATCGGGGCGGATCTTGACGATCACCCGCCGCTCGCCGCGCCTTCGGTTGGGGTACCGATCCACCCCCAGGTACTTCCCGGCTAGAGCGTCGATGTGCTCGTCCGCTCCCTCGATCGTGACCTCCACGACCTCGCCTCGGATCGACGCCATCCGGTACGGGTCCTCGTGGTCGTCGACCGACAGCGCCACCCGGGGATCACGCCGGAGGTTGCGCGTCTTCACCCGCCCCTCCACCGTGTTCACCCGGATCAGCCCATCCTCCAGATCCACCCAAACCGGGGCCACGTGCGGCGAACCATCGGGCATCAGGGTGGCAAGGTGGGCGAAGTTCCGGCCCCGCAGCAGCTCGGCCACCGGGACGGGCAGGGGGTCGACCTCCCTGATGCGCCCGGCGCCCGGCCCCTCGTACTGACGGAACCGCTCGGCCCGGGACTCCACCGGGGACCCGCGTTGGATCGACCCGGTCTCCCGGTCGAGCGCCTCGTCCATCCGCGCTCTATGCGCGTCGCTCCTCCGCTGCATACCTGGTGGGTTCCCGCACCTGCGCAACCGCTAAACCCCCGCGCGAGGGAACCCTCGGCGTCGGCCATCAGGGCAGGCGTCCCGCCTGCCGTGCGCGGGTATGCCATAGGTGTGTTCGGGAAGTCGTGGCGGATCGGGCGCATGCTCGGCGTCGACGTCAAGGTCGACGCCTCGTGGGCCCTGATCGCCCTCCTGATCGGCTACAGCTTCTTCTTCCAGTTCCGCTTGGTCTACCCGAGCCTCAGCACCTGGGCCTCGGTGGGTCTGGCCGTGGGCGAGACGCTGGTCTTCTTCGGCTCGGTGCTCGCTCACGAGCTCGCGCACGCGGTGGTGGCAAAGGCCCGAGGCATCCCGGTTCGGGACATCACGCTCTTCCTGTTCGGCGGTGTGACCAGGGCCCGCGTCGAGTCGCACGGACCGGGCGAGGAGTTCCTGATCGCGGTGGTGGGACCTGTCACCAGCCTGGTCCTCGGCGGCGCCCTCTGGGCGGTGGCGATCCTGGTCCCCGGCCTCCCCGACGCCGTGGCCGGAGCGGTCGGCTACCTCGGCCTGGTCAACCTGGCCCTGGGCGTCTTCAACCTGGTGCCGGGATTCCCTTTGGACGGCGGGCGCCTGCTCCGATCGACGCTGTGGAAGACGAGCGGTGACCTGGGTCGAGCGACCCGCATCGCGGCGGCCGTCGGCCAGGTCGTGGGCTGGCTCATGGTGGCCGGGGGCCTGGCGCTGGTGGCGACCGTATCGTTGATCGGAGGGATCTGGATCGCGGCGATCGGCTGGTTTCTGGTGCAGGCCGCCCGGGCCTCGTACGCGGACCTGCGGATCCGCACGATGCTCGAGGTGGTGGACGCGGAGGAGGTGATGACCGAGACCGTCGTCACCGTCCCGACGGAGATCACCATCCAAGAGGCGGTCGACCGGTACCTGAGGTCCGTCGATGTGGACGCGGTTCCCGTGCAACAGGACGGACGCACGGTCGGGATCCTCACGGTAGAGGCGGTGCGCCGACTGGGTCGCGAGCACTGGGACGACCGTCGGGTGGGAGAGATCATGGCTCCGCTCGTCCGCGAGCCGCGCGTCGATGCCAAGACCCGCATGGATCGGGTTGTCCGCAAGCTCGAGGACGTCGAGGGCCAGCGCGTGTTCGTCGCCCGGGGAGCCCAGGTCGTGGGGGTCATCACCTCCGGCGACATCAGTCGGTGGGTCACAGGCCATCGCGGGCTCGAGCGGGAGCACGACCGGAAGGCCGCCTGAGGACCGGAGGAAGGAGAGGGTCCATGGAGCTCGGCTACATGTTGTCCAGCGAGGAGCACCCACCGGGGGACCTGATCGCCGCGGCCGCCGCCGCAGAGGAGGCCGGGTTCACCTTCGCGATGATCTCCGATCACTACAACCCGTGGATCGACCGACAAGGGCAGAGCCCCTTCGTGTGGGCGGTGATCGGCGGCCTGGCCCAGGTCACCGAGCGGATCAGGATCGGGACCGGGGTGACCTGCCCCACGATTCGGATCCACCCGGCCATCGTGGCGCAGGCGGCGGCCACGGCCGCCTGCATGCTGCCCGGCCGCTTCTTCCTGGGCGTGGGCAGCGGCGAGCGGGTCAACGAGCACGTGGTGGACGGACCCTGGCCGGCACCCGATGCCCGGCTGGAGATGCTTGAGGAGGCGATCGGGATCATCCGCGACCTGTGGGAGGGGGATCTCACCACGTTCCGAGGGACGCACTTCACCGTGGAGCAGGGCCGGCTCTACACGCTCCCGGACATGCCTCCCCCCCTGTACGTGGCCGCCACCGGCTCTCGCTCCGTCTCCGTGGCGGCGAAGGCCGGCGACGGGCTCATCACCACGTCCCCCGACGCCCAGCTCGTGCGCTCCTTCCACGACGCCGGCGGCAGGGGCCCGCGGCTGGGCAAGCTCACGGTCTGCTGGGACCAGGATCCCGAGCGGGCGCGGCGCACCGCGCATGAGATCTGGCCCAACATCGCGATCCCCGGGCCGGTCGGAGCCGAGCTACCGCTGCCCAGGGACTTCGAGCAGATCACCAGCCTGTTGACCTCGGAGGAGGTGTGCTCGCGGGTGGTGTGCGGCGATGACCCGGAGGAACACTTGGCCGCGATCCGTGGATACGCGGACGCCGGGTTCGATCACCTGGTCGTACATCAGGTCGGCCCGCGGCAGGAGGGCTTCCTCCACTTCTACCGAGACCGGATCCTGCCCGAGGCGGTTGACCTGGAGGCGGCGGCCTGAGCGGGCCCGAACGGGAAGGAGGGGGATCACCATGAGACCAGAGCTTGCCCAACGACAGCGGGTGTTCCGACGTCGGCTGCGCATCCGCCTGGCGATCGGCGGCACGATCGGGGCCGTGGTCCTCGGGATCGCCGGGGCGGTGGTGGGGTCCGTGTTCTTCGGCACCGGGAGCGGGGTGATGTGGGGAACGTTCGCCGGAGCGGTGGCCGTCGGCATCGCCTTCGGCTTATTCCTCGGTGGGGTGGGGTCGCTGGATGCCCCCCGGCCCGGCCACGAACCCCTCGATACGAACCCGCCCGAGGACGATCTGGGCACCCGATCCACGGCGGCGGTCCCCCGAGAGGATCGGGACGGGGGATGAGCCCGGCCGGCGGGTCCGGTCGGGGCGGCGTGGGCCGCTACTCGTTCACGTAGCCGTCCGAGGGACGGTCCACGCCGCCCGGCGCCTCGCCCTCCTCCACCCGCATGGCCTCCTCCTCGGCGGGACGGGACCGATCGGTCTCACCCGCCTCGTCGGCCACCAGCTCGGGCGCCACGTCCGGAGCGTTGGTTCGCTCGTCGACCAGCTGGTCCGCTTCGCGGGGCGCCGACCCTCGGCCCTCGGGCTCCTCGCGCTCCAGACGCTCGTCCAACGGCTCGCCGCGGCGCTGCTCCTCCGCGGTCACGCCGAACTCGTCCGAACCTCGCGGCTCCTCCTGCAGGGGCTCCGGCTCCTCGCGGGCCAGCTCCTCGTCTCGGCTAGGGCCTTCGTGGGGCATGCACGACCGATACCCCCACGGCCTCCCGGGGAAACGGCGATCGGTTTCGCTCCCGAAAGGGGCGGGTAGCCGAACCCCATGATGCGCGAGCCCGGCCCCACCCCCCAGCCACCGCCGGACCCCGCTCCGGTGCCGCAGCCGCCGCAGCCG
>DASQQQ010000349.1:0-2608 GCA_035643355.1 Actinomycetota bacterium
GTCCGCGCCCGTCCGGCCCGCCTACCTGGACCTGGGTCTCGCCGAGCTGCGCCGCCGCGCCGCAGCCGCCGTGGCCTCCCTGGCGGAGTGCCGGGCGTGCCCCCGGGACTGTGGGGTGGACCGGCTGGCAGGAAAGTGGTCGGCGTGCAAGACGGGCCGCTGGGCCGTCGTCTCCAGCGCCTTTCCCCACTTCGGCGAAGAGGATTGCCTCCGGGGGTGGAACGGCAGCGGCACGATCTTCTTCGCCCACTGCAACCTGCGCTGCCAGTTCTGCCAGAACTTCGACATCTCCCAGGGTGTCCGCCCCGGACCCGTCGCGGCTCCCGGCGCGCCGCCCGAGCGCATCGCCCACCTCATGCTCGACCTCCAGACCCGGGGCTGCCACAACATCAACTTCGTGACGCCGGAGCACGTGGTGCCCCAGGTCCTCGAGGCCCTGGTCCCCGCGGTGGAGCGGGGCCTCCGCATCCCCCTGGTCTACAACACCAGCGCCTACGACTCCCTGGCGAGCCTCCGCCACCTGGACGGCGTCGTCGACATCTACATGCCCGACATCAAGATGTGGAGCCGGGAGCGTGCCCGGACCTACCTCAAGGCCGAGGACTACCCCGACGCGGCCCGCGCGGCGGTGCAGGAGATGCACCGTCAGGTGGGCGACCTGGTGCTGGCTGGCGACGGTCTCGCCCGTCGGGGGCTCCTGGTCCGCCACCTGGTCATGCCCGGGCAGCTCGACGAGACCCGGCGGATCCTGGAGTGGATCGCCCGGGAGCTCGGCCCGGACACCTGGGTCAACCTCATGGACCAGTACCATCCGGCGGGGAAGGTGGGGCCGGACCACCTGCCGGAGCTCGACCGTCGCCTCCGCGCCGGCGAGTTCGCCGAAGCGCTGCTCGCGGCCCGGCGGGCGGGCCTCCGGCGCCTGGACGAGCGGCGGCCCCACCCGAGGCTGGCTGCTCGACCTTTCCTGCGGCTCTGACGCGGAGTCCGCCCGCGGGCGCCGGAAGGTCTCCGCCCCCGTGCCGGAGGCCGAGCGGCCCTCGCCGGCGGACGTCACGACACCGGCCTCCCGTCCCGTCCGGTCAGCAGGGCGGCGGCCGCCGGATCCAGGATCCACGTGCCCCTTCGGGCAAGCTGGGCGGGGCAGGCGGTGGGGCTCCAGGAGCCTTCCAGCGCCCGCCGGACCGCGTCGGCCTTGCGGTCCCCCCGGGCCAGGACCACGACGTGGCGGGCCGCCTCCAGCACCGGCGGCGTGACGGTGAGTCGCTCCGGCGGTTTGGCCGGGGTCGAGACGGGCACGACCCGGCGGCGACGCTCGTCCAGCGCGGGCGAACCGGGGAAGAGCGATGCGGTGTGGCCTTCCGGTCCGATCCCCAGCAGCAGCACCGTGAGCCGCGGCGGGAGGACCGCGGCGTAGTCGTCGGCCGCGGCGTCCCGGTCCGGTCGCTCGGCCTGCATGCGGTGGACCCGCTGCGGGTCCGCTCCCAGGGGCTCGAGGAGCGTTTCCCGCACCATCCGGTAGTTGCTCGCGGGATCGTCCGGGGGCACGCAGCGCTCGTCGCCGAAGAAGAGGTCGACCCGCTCCCAGGGGAGCGGGCCGGAGCGCGCCAGCCAGCGGTAGACCGGCTCGGGGGTGGAGCCTCCGGCCAGGGCGAGAGAGGCCTTGCCGTCCGACGTCACCGCATCGCGGAGCGGGCCGGCCACCGCCGACCCCGCCGTTTCGGTCCACGCCTCGCCTTCCTCGATGCGAACGGCGCCGGGTCGCGGCCCGTCCTCGTGGCCCGGGGGGGCAGGGCGGCTCACAGAGTCCGCCACTGGCGGCCGCTGCGCGCCAGGAGCCGGCTCGCCGCGTCGGGGCCCCAGCTCCCGGCCGCATAGTCGGGAAAGCCCTCCGGCTCCGTCGATTCCCAGTGCTCCACCAGGGGATCCACCACGGCCCAGGCCTCGTCGATCCAGTCGCTCCGGGCGAAGAGGCGCTGGTCCCCCTGCATGACGTCCATGATCAGCCACGCGTAGGCTCGCGGCGGTTCCTCCACACCGAAGGCCGTGGCGTAGCGGAAGTTCATGGTGACCGGGCGCAGGGCGATGTCCGGACCCGGCTGCTTGGCGATGAACTCCTGCAGGATCCCTTCCTCGGGCTGGAGGCGGAACGCCAGCACGTTCCCGCCGAGGTCGTGCCGGCGCTCTACGGGGAACATGAGATGGGGCGTGGGGCGGAACTGGATGGCGATCTCGGTGAGCTTCCGCCTCATGCGCTTGCCCGTCCGCAGATAGAACGGCACCCCCGTCCAGCGCCAGTTGTCCATCGTGAGGCGGAGGGCCGCGTAGGTCGCCGTCCCCGACTCCGGGGCCACGTCCTCTTCCTCCCGGTAGCCCGCCACGCTCTCCCCGTCCACGTTCCCCGGCCCGTACTGTCCGCGCACGGCGTCCCGCCGGGGATCGAAGGGGGTGACCTGGACCGCCTGGAGGACCTTGACGGTCTCGTCCCGGAGCGAGGCCGCGTCGAAGCTCACCGGAGGCTCGATCGTGGCCATGCACAGGAGCTGGAGCAGGTGGTTCTGGACCATGTCCCGTACCACCCCCGTCCCCTCGTAGAACGAGCCGCGGGTCC
>DASQQQ010000350.1:0-2214 GCA_035643355.1 Actinomycetota bacterium
CGCCCACTCGGCCGGGCAGTGGGCTCTACCGCGGCGGCTTCGCCGCCTCGGTGCCCCTGGGCCGCGGGCGACGGACCGACCGGCCGCCGCCCGTCACGCCGTTCGAACCGTCGATCGACCCGGCCTGCCCGGGATCCGCCGGCGATTCCACGCGCGCCTCCACGCCGATGGGCTCCGCGACGTGCGCGACCATCGAGGTCGTAGTCCCGCGCGGAGCGCGCCGGGTGGCCACGGAGGACGGCTCGACTCCTCTGCTGCCAGGGACGGCAGCGGAGCTTCCGGTCGCCGACAGCGCCCGGGTTCGGTTCCCTCTCGACCTCTGGATCGTGGACGGGCCCGGGCCCGTCGCCGTGCTGCACGAATCGCCGTCGGAGGTCGGGCGCGATGGCCTGGTCGTGGGCCGCCCGGAGCCGGCGGCGACCTACGCGTGGCTGTGGAGCGACGGCCCCCACGCCCTCGTCACCGGCCGACGGAACGACGAGGTCCGGCTGGCACTGGACGCCGGGACCGCGGCCTGGGTCCCGTTCGGCGATCTGACCTGGCCGGACCTCGATCCCGCCGGCGAGACGGAGCCGACCCGGGTGGGAACGGTGCAGCTGTACGACGGGCCCGACCGGCTCCAGGTGCAGGTCGCGGTCGGCCGGCCCGTACCGTATCGCGTGGCCATCGACGGGCATCGTCTCGTTCTCACCCTCTACGGTGCGTTCTCTGACACCGACTGGCTCCGCTACGGACCTCACCCGACGTACGTGCGCCGGGCGGGGTGGTCGCAGCCCACCGGCGACCGTTACGTGCTGGAGATGGAGCTCGCCACCACGCCGTGGGGCTACCGCGCGCGGTATCGGGCCGGCGCCCTAATCCTCGAAGTCCGGAAGCCCCCGGCGATCGATCCCGAGCACCCTCTGGAAGGCCGTACCATCGTCCTCGATCCGGGTCACCCACCGGCGGGGGCCACGGGCCCGTCGCGACTGTACGAGGGCGACGCCAACCTCGCCGTCGCGTTCCGGGCGCGGCGCCTGCTCGAGGCCGCGGGCGCCACCGTGTTCCTGACTCGGGCGGACCGACGGGCCGTCCGCCTGTACGACCGGCCGGCTCTGGCTGAGCGGCTGAATGCCGACGTCCTGGTCTCCATCCACAACAACGCGCTCCCCGATGGCGTGAACCCGTTCTCGAACCACGGGACGAGCGTGTACTACTTCCAGGACCAGGAGGCGGACCTGGCCCGGGCGCTGCAGCAAAGCCTGTTGGCCACTCTGGGGCTGCCCGATCTGGGCTTCGGCCGTGGCAACCTGGCGTTGACCCGGCCCACCTGGATGCCGTCCGTGCTCACGGAGGGCGCGTTCATGATGATCCCGGAGGAGGAGGCCGGCCTCCGAAGCCCGGCCTTCCTCGAGGCGTACGCGCTAGGTGTGGTGGACGGGATCCGGGCCTTCCTGCGCGAGCGTGCCCTGGAGCCTGGAGCCCGGCCGGAGGGCGCGTCGTCTCCGCCGCGGAAACCGTGACCCGCGGACTGCTCGCCGCGGCTCTGACGCTCCTGGCGGCCATGCCGCAGGCACGCGCGCAGGTCCCGAACGCCCGCTATCGCCAGTTCGAGACGGAGCACTTCAGGGTCGTCTTTCCCCGGGAGATGGAGCCCTTCGCCCGCCGCGCGGCGGCCGGCGCCGAGTGGGCCTACGCGGCACTCGCCCGGGATCTCGTCGGGCCGCCGCCGGGCCGCATCGCCCTGGTGCTCAGCGACGGCAGCGACGCCCCGAACGCCAGCGCCACGCCGATACCGCGGAACCGTGTCGTGCTGGATATCGCACCGCAGATCGTCTCGCGGCAGCTCAACAACTACCCGGACTGGGTGGACCTCACCCTCGCCCACGAGCTCACCCACGTCTTCCACCTGGATCGAGCCGAGGGAGTCTGGCGCGTGCCCCGGGCGCTGTTCGGTCGCTTCCCCCTCTTCTTCCCCGCGTTCTACCAGCCGGTGTGGATGATCGAGGGATTGGCCACATACGAGGAGTCGCGGCTCACCGGGGCGGGCCGGGCCGACGGGTCTTACTTCCGCACGATCCTGGCCGCCCAGGCCCGGGCCGGCGAGTTCCATCCCGTGGACGCCGGCAACGGAATCGCTCCCCTCTGGCCGGCCGGTCAGACGCCCTACGCCTATGGCAGCCACTACCTGCGCTCCCTGGCCCGGGCCCACGGCGACTCCACGATCCCCGAGCT
>DASQQQ010000351.1:0-3250 GCA_035643355.1 Actinomycetota bacterium
GCGGCGTGGCGGGTCCGACGGTTCCGCGAGAAGCCCGACGCCGAGACCGTCCGGGAGCTCCTTGGGACGGGCACCCACTACTGGAACAGCGGTCTCTTCTGCGGACGGGCGTCCGTCTTCCTGGAAGAGTACGGCCGCCACCTGCCGCTCATGCGCCGGGCGATCGACGCCGCCGTCGAGGACTGGGAGACGGATCGGTCGGGCGCCCTCGAGCGTTATTACGAGGCGGTAGAGGCCACCTCCATCGACTACGGGATCATGCAGGAGACGGATCGGGCGGTGATCCTGCCCGCCGCCGATTGGGAATGGGACGACCTGGGATCGTGGGAGAGCCTGTCGCGCTGGCTGCCGGTCTCCGAGGACGGCAACGTCGCGGTGGGGGATTGCCAGCTGGAGGGGTGCGCCGACGTGATCGCCTTCGCCGACGGTGGCCGGCTGGCCGCGCTGGGGGTCTCGGACGTCGTCATCGTCCGGACAGGGGACGCCACGCTGGTGGCGGCGCGGGACCGGCTGGACGAGATCCGTCGGTTCGTCCGCCGGTTGACCACGGATGGCGCCCGATGACTGCTCGGGGGTTGGGCATCGCGCTCGCCCTAGGGGTGCTCGTCTCGGCCTGCGTGGGGCCGTACGCCGAGCGCCCTCCCGCGGAGGGCGAGAGCCCGCGGCCGGCGGCCGACATCGGGCGTCGTGACGAGCCGGAGGCCGATCGCCCATCCTCCTGGGCTGAGGAAGGGACCCTGGTTGGGTACGTGACCCCCGATGGCGACTTCCACACGGACAGCGTGCCGGCTGATTCGGGGCGGATCGATCGCCGGACCGTGGTCACCGGGACCGTGCGCAGGGCCTCGCCGGTGGCGGACCCCTCGACGGCGGGCTATCGGGTTCAGGTCTTTGCCGCGCAGGATCGCGCCACCGCCGAGGCGGTGGCCGCGCGGCTGGAAGGTCGGCTGAACGGCCAGCCGGTCTACGTGGAACGCCAGGATCCCTGGTACAAGGTCCGCGTCGGGGACTTCGCGACCCGCGAGGAGGCCGATCGGCTGCGAAAGCGGCTGGTCGAAATGGGTTACCCGGAGGCGTGGACCACCCGGGCGACGATCCGCCCATCGCGGTGAGTCCCCCGCTGGTCTTGATTGATCCGCCCCAGGGGCCCTTCTGGCCGCTCGCGGCCACCCGGCCGGTGGCGGCCCTTCTGGGCGGAGCGCGCACCTTTCACGCGCGCTGGAGCCAGGGTCAGGGACAGGTCGCGGCGCTGCTGTGCGACCCCGAGGTGAGTGGCTGCGCCTTCCGCTCCGGTGCACCGGCGATGATCAACGCCTGGCCGGACCCGACCCTGGGATACCGGGTGGCCGTCTCCACCTGGTTGCCACCACGCGAGTGGATTTTTGGCGACGCGCCGGCGACCCATGTCTGCCAGGGGACTCCGGTGGCCTGGCGGCTGGACACCGCGGCGGCGCGGCGCCTGGCCCGCCAGCCGGCGGTGGCGGACTCGGCACGCGAGACCCTGAGGAGCCTCGATCTCCCCGCCACGGAAGGCGGGGGACGGAGCATCGACTCGATCTGGGAGCTAGTGGAGCACAACGCGGAGCTCCTGATCGAAGACGCGGCCGATTTCACCGGCGCGGCGCTCGAGCCCGAAGCCCGGGTGGCCGTGATCGGCCCCGCTCCCCGGGCTGCGGCCGGCGTGGAGGTGGGTCCGTTCGCCGTCCTCGACTCCACGGTCGGGCCCATCCTGCTCGACCACGGCGCCCGCGTGACGTCTCATGCCAGCCTGCGGGGACCGCTCTACGTCGGTCCCGGCAGCGCGATCCTCGGGGGCGAGGTGGGTGGGGGGACCTCGATCGGCCCCGACTGCAAGGTCCGGGGCGAAGTCGAGCGGACGATCTTCCAGGGCTATGCCAACAAGGCCCATGACGGGTTCGTCGGGCACTCGGTGCTGGGGGAATGGGTCAACCTCGGGGCGGGGACGACGACCAGCGATCTCAAGAACACTTACGGACCGGTGCGGGTGGAGGGCCCCGCAGGCCGGGTCGACACCGGTCTGCTCAAGGTGGGGTCGTTTCTGGGCGACCATGTGAAGACGGGGATCGGCTCCCTCCTCACGACGGGTGCGCGGCTCGGGGTGGCGACCCACTTCTTCGGCGGGCGTGGCATGTCGCCGACCTGGCTGCCCAACTTCTCGTGGTTCGACGGGGCGGACCGGCAAGCGGTCCGCTTCGAGGACTTCCGGCGTGCCGCGGGAAAAGCCATGGCACGGCGCGGGCAGCAGCTGGAATCCGGCGAGGAGGCCATTCTGCTGGCTCTAGCGGCTTGCTCGGCTCGGCGCGGGGGATAACTTCACCGGCGTTGGATCGTGGTTCTCCCTGGGGCGGGCTGCCTTCGATCGCCCGCCGCTGGCCGGCCCCGTGGCGCTTCTCCCACCCATTGCCCTATGCGCGTCCTCATCACCGGCATCGAGGGATTCGTCGGACGGCATCTGGCGGCGGCGCTCGCATCAGTGGGATACGAGGTGGCGGGAACCGCGCTCTCGCCGGCAGCGGCGGAGGGCCCGTGGAGGGTCATCGAGCTGGATGTGGGGGACCCCGATCGCGTCGCCCGGGTGATCGACGAGGAGCACGCGGACGCGATCGTGCATCTGGCGGGACGGGCGAGCGTCGCGGATTCGTTCCGTGAGCCGGTGGTCACCTACGAAGTGAACTTAGGCGGCGCCTTGCATCTGCTGGAGGCCTGCCGGCGGACGGGCGTCGGGCGGCTACTGCTCGTGACCTCGTGCGAGATCTACGGCGAACTCGACCCCATGGACGGTCCGGTGGCGGAGCAGCGAACCATGGCCCCCGTCAGCCCGTACGGCGGCAGCAAGGCGGCCCAAGATCTGCTCGGTGAGCAGTACGCGCGAGCGTTCGGGCTGCCGGTCGTGCGGGCGCGCTCCTTTCCACACACGGGGCCCGGCCAGCAGGAGTCGTACCTCTTCCCGTCCGTGGCTCGTCGTGTCGCCGAAGCGGAGGCCGGTCTCGGGCCGCCGACGATCAAGGTCGGGAACGTGGATGTCGTGCGCGACCTGCTCGACGTTCGCGATGTCGCCCGGGCCTATGTCCTGCTGTTGGAGCGTGGACGGCCGGGCGAGGCCTACAATGTGTGCAGCGGGAGAGGCCGGACGCTGCGGGATTCGCTGGCCGGGCTGTGCCGACTGGCTCGCCTGCCGGTCCATCTGGAAAGCGATCCCTCGCGGGAACGGCCGGCCGACATCCCATGG
>DASQQQ010000352.1:0-4637 GCA_035643355.1 Actinomycetota bacterium
ACGGGGGTGGGCGGGCAAACCGACGCACCCCCCGCTCACCGACTTCCCGATCGTCGGCTACGTGCTCGCGGCGGTGTTCGACGTCCTGTCGTTCGCGAGCCACTCCGGCTCGGGCGGGAGCGTCAGCCGGTTCGCCCGTGATCCGTTCACCGCGGGGACCTACGTGATGATCGCCGGGGCCGTCGTCTCCCTGGGCGCCGCCACGACCGGGTTCTGGGACTGGTGGAAGGGGATCGATCGGGCGCCGACGGGCCCCCTGGGACGAGCACCGCACACCCAGGTCTGGCGCACCATCAACACCCATATGGCGATCATGCTGACGGTGACGGCGATCGCCGTAGCCGACATCGTGCTGCGGCTGGTGCAGACCGATGCCCATCACGCCACCGTCGGGGTGATGATCCTCTCGGTGGCGGCCGCGCTGCTGGTAGCGGTGGGCGCGACCTACGGGGGCTCCCTGGTCTTCGATCACCAGTTCAACGTGGAGGACCTGTCGGCGAGCACGGCCTGGGACCAGAGCGAGGCGGACCAGACCCCCCAGGACAAGCGGGCAGCCAGGGAGATGGCCCCGGAGGAGCAGCCGTCATGAGGAGCTCTTCGATCGGGCCTGTGGAGGGGATCGGACGAGTGCCTCCGCCGGCGGACGCCGACCGGGACGAAGGCTGGGCGGCCCTGCACCCGCGACGGATCTCGTTGGAGCAGTGGGACCGCTTCCAGGGCTACGTCGCCGAGATCCTCGCCGCGCTCGGGATGGACCTGAACACCCCGGGCACGGCTCAGACCCCAGAGCGTCTCCTGCGGGCCTTGGTCGACTCGACCGAGGGCTACGAGGGCGACCCCAACGTGCTGACGGCGTTCCCCACCGAGTGCCGGGGTGGCGCGGACTGCCGCATCAGCCAGGTCATCGAGGGGCCGATCTCGTTCTTCGCCCTGTGCGAGCACCATGCGCTGCCCTTCCAGGGGGCCGCCTACGTCGGTTACGTGGCGCATGAGCGCATCATCGGCCTGTCCAAGATCACCCGACTGGTGCGCTTGTTCGCCCGACGCTTCACCGTTCAGGAGCGCATCGGTCAGCAGGTGGCCGACGCCCTCGTGCAGCTCATGCAGCCGCACGGCGTGGCGGTCTACCTGGAGGCGGCGCACCTCTGCACGCAGATGCGCGGGGTCCGCGAGGAAGGTTCCACCACCCAGACCTCGTTCTGGCGCGGGACCTACGAACAGGACCCCGACCTGCGACGTGACTTCCTGCAGACCATCAGCACCAGGGGCGTGGGACGATGATGCCGCTCACGGCCCTGTGGGAGCGAGCCACCCCGGCGGGTCCCGCGCTCTCCTCGGACCTGGAACGGCTGTACGGGGGAAGGCTGGACCTGCCCGCCGCGGGGGTGGTCGCGAACTTCGTCTCCTCCCTCGATGGCGTGGTCGCCCTCCCCGGTGTGGCTCACTCCAGTCAGATGATCAGCGATCGGAGCGAGGCCGACCGCTTCGTCATGGGATCGCTCCGGGCCCACGCGGACGCGGTCATGATCGGCGCCGGGACCCTCAGGGGAGCACCGGACTCCTTGTGGTCGCCGGCCTTCATCTATCCCGAGGCCGCCCCGTGGTTCGTGGCTCTGCGGCACCGGCTGGGGCGGAGCCAGGACCCCCGTCTGGTGATCCTGACGGCCAAGGGCGATATCGACACCACTCACCCGGCGCTCCAGGAGGGAGCCCTGGTGCTGACCACCGCGAGGGGGGCAGCCGCCCTGCGCGATCGCCTGCCCTCCTCCTCCAGCGCCCTCGCGGTGGGAGACGGCACGAGCGTCGACCTTCGGATCGCGATCGGCGTTCTGCGGCGCATGGGATACCGCCTGATCCTGTCCGAAGGCGGTCCGACGGTGGTGGGCGAGCTCCTGCGGGCCCGGCTCCTGCAGGAGCTGTTCCTCACCGTCTCCCCGATGATCGCCGGGCGATCGGCCATGGGAGGCCGACCCGGACTGGTCGACGGGGCGGAGGTGCTGCCGTCGGATCGCCTGGGCGGTCAGCTCATGAGCATCCGAACGCATGGATCCCATCTCTTCCTCCGGTACGCGTTCAGGGGCTGACGGGCCCGCTCCGGCCGGTCCCGCCCCCGGATCGCTGGGCCGGGTCCCCCACCGCCGTGACGGTTTCCTGCCCATCCGCGAGTACGCGGCGATCGGGGATGGGCGAACCGTTGCCCTGGTGGGAAGCGACGGCGCGATCGACTGGCTGCCGGTCCCCATGGTCGACGGGTCGACCGTGTTCGCCTCGTTGCTCGATCCCGAGCGGGGAGGCAGCTTCGAGCTCTCGCCCGACGTCCCCGCGTTGGTGCAGCGCCGGTACGTGCCCGGGACCGGTGTGTTGGAGACCACCTTCCGGACGCCCGGAGGATCGGTTCGCGTGACCGACGCCCTGACCGTGCCCGCCGAGGGACTCACTCCCTCCCGAGAGCTCGTCCGGAAGGTGGAGGGGCTTGGGGGTGAGGTCCCCATGCGGTGGCGGGTCCGGCCGGCGTTCGGATACGGAGACCTGCGGACGCGGATCGGTAGGCGAGGCACCGTCCCCATCGCATCCTCTCGCGGCGCAGCCCTGGCCGTGGCCGCTTTCGGGGCCGGAGAGCCGAGACTCTCCTCAGAGGCCATCTGGGGCGACTTCCAGATCAGGGGTGGCGCGACCGCGCTGCTCTCGCTCTCGTTGTCGGACCAGGAGCCCCTCATCCTGCCGGCCCGGGACGAGATCGAACGTCGCCTCGCCCACACGGTGAGGACGTGGCGGCGATGGAGCGCGAACCTCCGGGCCGCCGGACCGTGGAGGCAGGCCGTGGAACGGAGCGCGATCACGCTGAAGCTGCTGGTCTCGTCGGCCTCGGGCGCGATCGCGGCTGCGCCCACCACGTCCCTGCCGGAGGCCATCGGAGGGGCGCGGAACTGGGACTACCGCTACTGCTGGATCAGGGATTCGGCGTTCACCCTCGACGCCCTGCTCCGGGTGGGATGTCGGCCGGAAGCCACGGCGTTCTTCTGGTGGCTGATGCACGCCTCGCAGCTCAGCCAGCCGCGCCTGCAGGTCCTCTACCGGATGGATGGAGGACCCGGGGCGAAGGAGCGGGGTCTAAGGCTGCGGGGGTATCGGGGCTCCCGCCCGGTCCGAGTGGGCAACGGCGCCGTGAGCCAGTTCCAGCTCGACATCTACGGCGACCTACTGGAAACGGCGGCGATCTACGCGCAGTCCGGTTCCGTAATCGACCCTGACATCGGAGCGCGGCTGTCCGGGATGGCGGACCTCGTCTCGTCCATCTGGCGGGTCCCCGACGCGGGGATCTGGGAGGTGCGGAGCCCGCCTCGACACTTCACCCACTCCAAGATGATGGCCTGGATCGCGCTCGACCGAGCCATCGGGCTCGCGGAGCGGGGATCGATCCGCTCCCGCCGGGTCGAGCGGTGGCGCACGGCTCGGGATCAGGTCGAGGACTTCATCTGGTCCAACTGCTGGTCCGAGGGCAAGGACGCCCTGATCCGGGCGCCGGGCGACGAGGACCTGGATGCGGCGTTGCTTCTGGGCGTCCGCTTCGGGTTCGGCTCCGGCACCGACCGCCTCCGGCGGACCGTCGACGCGATCGATCGAGAGCTTCGGCAGGGGCCCCTCGTCCGCCGCTACTCGGGCCCCGACGGACTGCAGGAGCCCGAAGGGGCGTTCCTCCCGTGCTCCTTCTGGCTCGTGGAGGCCCTGGCCGGCCTGGGCCGTAGGGACGAGGCCGAGCGGCTGATGGGCGACCTCGTCCGCCTGGCCAACGACGTAGGTCTGTACCCCGAGGAGATCGATGAGCGGGACGGGGGGTTCCTTGGCAACTTCCCGCAGGCCCTGACGCATCTCGCCCTGATCGAGGCAGCCCTGGCCCTGGGAGAGCGGAGGTGAGTCTGTGGCACGCGGCGCTCGGGGGGCTCCTGGGAACCTTCGTCCTCACCACCATGGTCCGCGGAGCGAGCGAGGCACGCCTGACCCGGATGGACCTGCCCTTCCTGCTGGGGACCGCCGTGACCACTGACCGTGCGCGGGCCAAGGCCATCGGCTACGTCCTCCATTTCCTCGCCGGGCTCGTGTTCGCCATGGGGTATGGGATCGGGTTCCTGGTGCTGGGGCGCGCGGGATGGCTGCTGGGAGCGGCGTTCGGGGTGATCCACGGCCTGTTCGCCGGCAGCGTGCTGGTCAACGCGCTCCTGCCGCTCGTCCACCCCAACATGGGCACCCCGATGTCCGGGATCGGATCGGCAGCGCTGCTCGAGCCCCCCGGGTTCATGATGTTGAACTACGGTCGCGCCACCCCGATCGTGAGCCTGATGGCCCACACCGCCTACGGCGTCATCATCGGGCTCTCGGTCTCGCTCAGGCCCTAGTGCGAGAGCAGACCCGCGACGGGCTGCCGGCCCACCGGGCGGATCCGCTCAGTAGCCGTTGCCTCCGCGCGTGTAGCCACCGCTCCCGCCGCTGGAGCCGCCGTAGCCGCTGCTCCCGCCGCTGGAGCCGCCCTGCTTGGGGCCGGAGGCGGGGGCCGCGAACCAGATGCCCTGGATCCCTTGGCCGGTGGCCTGTCCGGGGCCGGTGTCCCCGGCGTAGGTGTACAGGGGGAAGCCGTCGAA
>DASQQQ010000353.1:0-5092 GCA_035643355.1 Actinomycetota bacterium
CGCCGGCCCCACAGCCCGCCCCCGCCCCGGCCGCGAAGGCCGCCCCGGCGCCGGCTGCCGCCGCCGCCCCCGCCAAGCCGGAGCTCCCCACGTTGAAGCTCACGCACGGGGCCACCGCGCAGGACGTGGCCGACAAGACCGGGCGGAGCGCCGCCGAGGTGGTGAAGCTGCTCTTCTCGATGGGCGAGATGGTGCCGGCCACGCAGTCCCTGTCCGACGACGCCCTGTCGCTCCTGGCCACCGAGCTCGGCTACCAGGCCGAGATCGTGGGGGTCGAGGAGGAGGAGGTGGAGCCCGAGGAGGAGGTCGACGAGAGCCGCCTCCAGCCCCGGCCCCCGGTGGTGACGGTGATGGGCCACGTCGACCACGGCAAGACGCTCCTGCTGGATGCGGTGCGCCGCAGCGACGTGGTCTCGGGCGAGTTCGGCGGCATCACCCAGCACATCGGCGCCTACCAGGTCCACGTGGACGGGCGCGAGATCACCTTCATCGACACCCCGGGCCACGAGGCGTTCACCGCCATGCGCGCGCGCGGCGCGGGCGTCACCGACATCGTGGTGCTGGTGGTGGCGGCCGACGACGGCATCATGCCGCAGACGGTCGAGGCGATCGACCACGCGCGGGCGGCCGGGGTGCCGATCATCGTGGCGGTGAACAAGATCGACAAGCCCGAATCCGACCCCATCCGCGTGCGCCAGCAGCTGGCGGCGGAGGGCGTGCAGACCGTGGAGTGGGGCGGGCAGTTCGAGTTCGTCGACGTCTCGGCCAAGGCCCGCACGAACATCGACACGCTGCTGGAGACGATCCTGCTGGTGGCCGACATCGAGGAGCTCAAGGCCGATCCCGAGGGCCGGGCCCGAGGCGCCGTGATCGATGCGAACCTGGACAAGGGGCGGGGCCCGGTGGCCTCGGTCCTGGTGCAGCGCGGGACCCTGGAGGTGGGCGACGCCCTGGTGGCCGGCACCACCTGGGCGAAGATCCGGGCCATGCTGGACGAGAACGGCCAGACCGTGAAGGTGGCCGGGCCCAGCAAGCCGGTGCAGATCCTCGGGTGGTCGGCCGTCCCCAACGCCGGCGACGAGTTCCGCGAGGCGGAGGACGAGCGCCAGGCCCGCCACGTGGCCCAGGAGCGCGAGGCCAAGGTCCGGGCCGCGGAGCAGGTCACGGCGGTGCGGCCGCCCACGCTGCAGGACCTCATGGCCCAGGCCCGTGAGGCCGAGGTGCCCGAGCTCAACCTGATCGTAAAGGCGGACGTCCAGGGCTCGATCGGGGCCCTGCTCGACGCGTTCGCCAAGATCCCCCAGGAGGAGGTCCGGGTCAACGTGATCCACAGCGCGCCGGGCGCCATCACCGAGAGCGACGTCTCGCTGGCGCTGGCCTCCAGCGCGATCGTGGTGGGCTTCAACGTCCGGCCGGTCGCCAACGCCTCGGCCATGGCCGAGCGCGAGGGCGTGGACGTGCGGACCTACCGCGTGATCTACGACGCGATCAACGACATCCGCAGCGCGGCCTCGGGCATGCTGAAGCCCGAGGAGCAGCAGGTCGAGCTGGGCCGGGCCGAGGTCCGGGCCCTGTTCCGGGTCCCCCGGGTGGGGGTGGTGGGCGGCTGCTACGTGCTGCAGGGCACCATCGTTCGCAACGCGCGCGCTCGGGTGGTGCGCGACGGGGTGGTGGCCTACGAGGGACGCATCGGCTCGCTCCGGCGCTTCAAGGACGACGTGCGCGAGGTGGCCGAAGGCTTCGAGTGCGGCATCGGGATCGAGAACTTCAACGACGTGCACGAGGGCGACGTGATCGAGGCCTACGAGGTCCGCGAGGTCGCCCGAGAGCTGTAGCCCGATCCGCCGGGAGGAGCGATGCTCGTCGCGCTGGAACGGTTCGACCTGCGGATCCCGCGGTGCGGCTCGCTGAAGGAGAAGCGCCACGTGGTGAAGACCCTGTCGAACGCGCTGCGGCAGAAGTTCAACGTGGCGGTGGCCGAGGTCGACCACCAGGACCTGTGGCAGCGCACCGCGATCGCCGCCGCCGCGGTGGGCAACGAGGCCTACCACCTGCGCAAGGTGATGCACGAGGTGGAGCGGTTCGTGGACCGGTGGATGGAGGTCGAGCTGCTGCAGGCCGATCTGTCGCTGCACTCGCCGGAGGACTGATGGGGGGTCGGCCCGACCGCGTCTCGGAGGAGTTCCGCGAGATCCTGGCCGAGGAGATCCCCCGGCTGAAGGATCCGCGGATCGGGTTCGTCACGGTGACCCACGTGCGCATCAGGCCGGACCTGCGCCGGGCCCGCGTCTTCTACACGGTGATGGGGGATCAGGCCGGCCGGCGGGCCACCGCCGCCGGGCTGCGCTCGGCCCGCGCGCACCTGCGCCAGGTGGTGGGCAGCCAGGTGCGGATGAAGGTGCTGCCCGAGCTCGAGTTCGAGGAGGACGACACGATCGAGACCGCCGAACGGATCGACGAGCTGTTGGGGCACCTGCACGAGGGCGAGCATGAGTGAGGAGATGGCCCGGGCGGCCGCGGCGCTCTCGGGGGCCCGGGAGGTGGCGCTGGCCTGTCACGTGAACCCGGACCCCGATGCCCTGGGCTCGATGTTGGGCCTGTCGAACCACCTGCGCTCGCGGGGGGTGAGCACGGTCTGCTCCTTCGGCAACGATCCCTTCCTGCCGCCCCGGTGGCTGGAGCGCCTGCCCGGCGCCGAGGCGCTGGTACCGCCCTCGACCTTCCCCCCCGCTCCCGGGCTCATGGTGACCTGCGACACGGCCTCGCTGGACCGGCTGGGGGTCCTGGTGCCCTCGGCCCGGGCCGCCACCGAGCTGATCTGGATCGATCACCACGCCAGCAACGAGGGCCTGGGCACGATCCCCCTGATCGACCCCACGGCCTCCTCCACCGCCGAGATGGTGGTCCGGCTGATCCGGGCCATGGGGGACGGGATGCCCGACGAGGCGGCGGTGTGCCTGTACGCCGGGCTGATCACCGACACCGGGCGCTTCCAGTACCAGGCGGTGCGCCCGGACACGCTCCGGCTGGCAGCGGACCTGCGCGAGCACCCCTTCGACCACGCCGCCCTGTCCCAGGCCCTGTACGAGGACAACCGGGCCGACTACCTGCGCCTGCTGGGGGCCCTCCTGCAGCGGCTGGTCCTGGAGCCCGAGCTGGACCTGGTGTGGACCTACCTCACCCGCTCCGACCTGGCCGAGGCCGGGGTGGAGGCGGCCGACGCCGACGACCTGATCGACGTGCTGCGCACCGCGCGCGAGGCCGACATCGCGGCGGTGATCAAGCAGCAGCACGACGGCCGCTTCAAGGTCAGCCTGCGCTCGCGAGGGGGGCACGACGTGGCCTCGGTGGCCGCGCGGTTCGGTGGGGGAGGGCACCGGCTGGCGGCCGGCTACACGTCCCGCCACGGGCTGGCGCTCACGATGGACGAGCTGCGCTCGGCCCTGCGCGACGCGTCCGGCGGATGAGCGCCGGGGGCGGTCCCGAGGGGCTGCTGCTGGTGGACAAGCCCAGCGGCATGACCTCCCACGACGTGGTGGACGTGCTCCGGCGCCGGCTGGGGACCCGCAAGGTGGGCCACGCCGGGACCCTGGACCCCATGGCCACCGGGCTGCTCCTGGTGGGGGCGGGGCGGGCCACCCGCCTGCTGCGGTTCCTGGGCGAGCTGCCCAAGACCTACCAGGGCACGGCCCGGCTGGGCATCGAGACCGACACCCTGGACGCGCAGGGCCGGGTCCTGCGCACCGCCCAGGTCGACGTCGCGCGTCCGGAGCTGGAGGCGGCGATCGCCGGGCTGGTGGGGGACTCGCTGCAGCGCCCGCCGGCGTACTCCGCGGTGAAGGTGGGGGGGCGCAAGCTGTACCAGGCGGCCCGGCGGGGGCAGAGGCTCGAGGCGCCGCCCCGGCCGATCCACGTGGCGCGCTTCGAGCTCACCCGGTACGAGCCGCCGGACTGGGACTTCCTGGTCCGGTGCTCGGGGGGGACCTACGTGCGGGCGCTGGCGTCAGAGGTCGGGTCGGCGGTGGGCCCGGGGGCCCACCTGGTCCGGCTGGTGCGCACCGCGATCGGGCCCTTCCTGCTGCGGGACGCCGCCCCGCCGGAGCGGGCGACGCCGCAGCCGATCGAGCGGGCCGTCTCGCACCTGCCGCGGCTGGAGCTCGGTCCCGAGGAGGCCCGGGCCGCGGGCCACGGCAGCATCCTGGGGCCGGCCGGGATGGAGGGGCCGTACGGGGTGTACGGGCCGGGGGGCGAGCTGATCGGGGTGTGGCGCGACGACGGCGCGAAGGCCCGTCCCGAGGTCGTGCTGGCCGGGGGCTGAGCGCTCGGGATGTTCGATACGCTGCGCGGCATGCAGATCCGCCGAGGGGTGTCCTCGCTGCCGATCGAGGACGGCCCCACCGTGGTCACGATCGGCTTCTTCGATGGCGTCCACCTGGGGCACCGGGCGGTGCTGGGCCGGACCGTGGAGGCGGCGCGGGAGCGCTCGGCCCGGGCCGTGGCGGTCACCTTCGACCGCCACCCCCGCGAGGTCCTGACCCCCGGCCACGAGCCGCGCCTGCTCACCACCGTGGACCGCAAGGCCGAGCTGATCGCGGCCACCGGCGTGGACGTCCTGCTGATCCTGCCCTTCACGAAGGAGTTCTCCCGGTGGCCGGCCGAGGAGTTCGTCCACCGGGTGCTGGCGAACGGCCTGCACGCCGCGCACGTGGCGGTGGGGGGCGACTTCACGTTCGGGCATCGGGCGGCCGGGACGCTGGGGACCCTGCACGAGCTCGGCCCGGGCTTCGGCTTCACCGTCCAGGAGGTCCCGCCGTTCCTGCTGGACGGGCGGCGCGTGTCCTCCTCCTCGATCCGCGAGGCGCTGGCCGAGGGCGACCTGGCCTGGCCCGAGCGGGCCCTGGGGCGCCGTTACGCGGTGGAGGGCACCGTGGTCGGCGGGGCCGGGCGGGGCCACGCCCTGGGCTTTCCCACCGCGAACCTGGAGACCTCGCCCCGGCTGCTGCTGCCCGGGACCGGGATCTACGCGGGGCGGGCCGGCACCGGCGACGGCACGTACGTGGCGGCGGTGAGCGTGGGCACCAATCCCACCTTC
>DASQQQ010000354.1:0-4188 GCA_035643355.1 Actinomycetota bacterium
CTCGGCCCGGCCCTTGACCACGATGTTGCCCTTGAACCGTCCGGCCACCGAGACGTTCTGGGCCCGGATGTCCGCCTCCACCTGGCTCTTCGCCGACAGCATGACGTCGCCGTCGGCGTTCACCTGCCCCTTCACCTGGCCGTCGATGCGGAGCGATCCGGCCGACACCACCGTGCCCTCCAGCTTCGCCCCCTGCCCGACGATCGTGACCTCGCTGCCCTGCTCCGCCATCCGTCGCACCCCCTCGTGCACCTCGCGCCTCGGCCGCTCCTGGGTCCCCCCAGCCTCGGCCTCGTCCCGTTTCCAGATCATGTGTTCACCCTCTCCCGGGGCCCCGCGAGCGCCTGCCTGATCGCCTCTTCCTCCTCGACCGACAGGTTGTACGAACTCTGCCCCTGGGTCAGGGGCTTCGCGTACACGCGTGTGTCCTGCCGCCCGTTGATCGAGGTCATCACCACTCCGTTCCCGTGGTCGTCCAGCAGCGCGCACGAGAACGACAACCGCCCACCGACGTCCTCGAAGGCGTCGTACCGCACCAGGCCCACGTGGCGCACGGCGCCCTCGATCAGCCCCTGCTGCTGCTTGTCGGTGCTGTTCAGGGCTCGGGCCGCCGACTCCAGCCGCTGGATCCTCGCAGCCTGACCCTCCAGCACACCGCGCAGCACCTCGTCCATCTGGATGGGGCCCTTGCTCTCACGGGCCCGCCGACCCGAGCCCAGAGCCGAGAACAGCAGCGTGAGCGCCGACAGCCCCAGGCTGATGAGCACCAGCAACGTGAGCGTCTTCGTGGACAGGTCCATCCGAGCCGACTCCAGAACGGGCCATCTACCTGGGCTTCTGCAGGACCGCGAGTATACAATCATCGCCCTCGTGGACGAACGAACCCTCTCCCGGATCCTGAGCGGCGTGGCCTCCGGCGCGGTCCCCGTGGAGTCGGCCCTCCGGGACCTGCGGGACCTGCCGTTCCAGCAGGTGCCCGACGCCATGGTGGACCACCACCGGGAGCTGCGGACCGGTCAGGCCGAGGCCGTCTACGCACCCGGGAAGACGCCACGACAGGTCCGGGACACGGCGGCCGCTCTCGCGGCCCGGGCCAGCGGTGCCGTGTTCGCCACCAAGGCCACACCCGAGCAGTTCCACGCCGTCCTGGAGGCGGTCCCCACCGCCACCTACAGCCCCCGGTCGCGGCTGATCGTGGTGAAGCGCGCCGGGCCCGAGATCGCGCCGGGACGGCTGGCCGTGATCTCAGCCGGGACCTCCGATCTCCCGGTGGCCGAGGAGGCGGCCCAGACGGGGGAGGCCCTCGGCGCGATCGTGGATCGCATCTCGGACGTGGGGGTGGCGGGGCTGCACCGGATCCTGGCGGCGCGCGAGCGCATCGATGCCGCGGACGTGGTGGTGGTCGCGGCGGGGATGGAGGGCGCCCTGCCGTCCGTGGTGGCCGGGCTCACGCCGCGTCCCGTGGTGGCGGTGCCGACCAGCATCGGTTACGGGGCGGCCTTCGAGGGCCTGGCCGCGCTGCTGTCGATGCTCAGCGCCTGCGCGCCGGGCATCTGCGTGGTCAACATCGACAACGGCTTCGGCGCCGCCTTGGTGGCCCATCGCATCCTGCGGCCCGCTCCCGGATCGGGCCCAGCGTGAGGATCGCCTACTTCGACTGCGTCGCGGGCATCTCGGGGGACATGGCGCTCGGGGCGCTGATCGACGCAGGGGCAGATCCGGACGAGCTGCGGGGCACCCTGGACTCGCTGGCCCTCGAATCCTTCCGGCTCGAGATCTCCGAGGGGGAGCGCCAGGGGATCCGGGCCCTCGACGTCCGGGTCGAGACCTCGAACCAGGCCGTGATCCGCACCTACGCGAGCATCCGGACCCTGCTGGAGCGCTCTGAGCTGCCCCCGGATGCGGAGCGGATCGCGCAGAGGATCTTCCGCCGGCTGGCCGAGGCCGAAGCGCGGATCCACCGCAAGGAGATCGAGCTGGTGACCTTCCACGAGGTGGGGGCGGTGGATTCCATCGTGGACATCGTGGGCACGGCGCTGTGCCTGACGATGCTCGGCATCGAGCGCGTCTACGCCTCGAGCGTGCCGACCGGGATGGGGATGATGCGCACCGAGCACGGCGCCATGCCGATCCCCGCTCCGGCCGTCCTCGAGCTCCTGCAGGGCGTCCCCCTGTACTCGATGGGCATCCCGTTCGAGCTCACCACGCCCACCGGTGCAGCGATCCTGGCCGCCACGGCCGAGGGCTACGGTGAGATCCCCACCATGAGGATCGGATCGGTCGGCTACGGCGCCGGCTCACATCCGCTGGACGTCCCCAACGTCCTTCGGGTGCTCGTGGGCGACGCCCTGGAAGAGGGTTCTCGCCAAGGGGCTCAGGAGGTCACCCGGGAGCTGCTGCTCCAGACCAACCTGGACGACGTCAGCCCGGAGGTGCACGGCTTCCTGGTGGAGCGCCTGCTGGCGGCCGGCGCCCAGGACGCCTGGAGCACGCCGATCGTGATGAAGAAGGGGCGTCCCGCCGTCAGCGTCTCCGTGCTCTGCTCACCGGAGCTGTCCGGATCGATACGCTCGATCCTGTTCGAGGAGACGGGCACGCTCGGCGTCCGGACGTCCGCGGTGACGAAGCACGCGCTGGATCGTCGGGTCCTCAAGGTCGACACGCCGTTCGGGGTGGTTGCCGTGAAGATCGGCACCCACGGGGGGCGCCCCGTGTCCATCGCTCCGGAGTACGAGGACTGCGCCCGGGCCGCCCGGGGAGCGGAGGTGCCCCTGCTCGAGGTCTACGCGGAGGCCGAGCGTATGGCCCGCGAGCGCCTGCACCTTCTCTGAAGCACGGCCTGCCGCCGGACGGCGACGGCTGGATAGGCTGTAGGGCTGGGATGAGGACCCTTCGACGGCTGCGGCTCTCGGCGGGCAAGACCCGCCCGAACGTGGATGCGGTGGCGAGCACGGCCGGGGCCGTTGCGGCCGCGGCGACCGCGGCAGCGATCTACCTGGGGAGCCGATCGCTCCTGCATTTCGATGCCGCCCTCATCGGGTACGCGACGGCCACGGTCTTCCTGGCCTTCGGCGTGGTCTACCGCTACGTCGTCTGGGTCCAGAGCCCGCCGGCTCGCCGGTACCTCATCCGCGGATGGCGAAGCTTCCTGTCCTGGCGCAACTTCCGACGGTTCCCCACCATGGTGCCTCGTGCGCTCGTATCGAACCTGGCGCTGCAGACGTTCATCGGCAAGCGAGGGCGGCTGCGCTGGCTGGCCCATCAGTCCCTGTTCTGGGGCGTGGTGGGCGCGACCTTGATCACCTTCCCCCTGACCTTCGGATGGCTCCACTTCGAGGCCGCCGGATCCGGCTCGCGGTACGTCTTGGAGGTCTGGGGACTTCGAACCGTCACCTTCGACCCGATCAGCTGGGTGGGGTGGGTGATGTTCCACGCGCTCGATGCGACCGCGGTGCTCGTGCTGCTGGGGTGCGGCTACTTCCTGTGGCGACGGTTCCGCGACCGGGAAGCGTCCACGGGCCAGCGGCTCGGCTATGACTTCTTCCCCCTGGTGGCCCTGGTCGCGATCTCGGTGACCGGTCTCCTGCTCACCTTCGACAGCCTGGTCCTGGAGGGCCAGGACTACGCGTTCCTGGCCATCGTGCACATGTCCGTGGTCGTCCTCACCCTGGTCTTCATCCCGTTCGGCAAGTTCTTCCACGTGATCCAACGGCCCGCGAGCATCGGAGTCGACATGGTCAAGCGCACCGACATCGAGCGTGAAGGGGTCCTCACCTGCCGGCGCTGCGGCGCGCCCCTCGAGGGGGTGAGGTTCGTGAAGGATCTCGAGACCACCATGGAGGAGCTCGGGCTGCGGTTCGGCGGATGGGTCGAGACGTGTCCGAGGTGCAAGCGGATCCAGCGCGGCGAGAGCTACCTGCGTCAGGTGAAGGGGGGCTTCCAGTGAGCGCCCGCCGCGACTTCCCGGTCGTCGCGCCTGGGATCTCGGATTTCCGCGAGGCGGGCGGGGAGCCGGCCGAGGACTGGCGGGCTCCCGAGCGCGAGGTCGAGCGGATGGTGCCCACGCACTGCTGCTTCTGCGGCGTGCAGTGCGGGATGTTCCTGAAGCTGGACGGCGAGGGGCGCGTGTTCGGGGTGGAGGCGCGCGACCACGACATCAACCACCTCCGCCTGTGCCCCAAGGGGGTG
>DASQQQ010000355.1:0-5510 GCA_035643355.1 Actinomycetota bacterium
GTCCGCGATCATGGCGGCGATCTTCGGCTGGTACACGAAGTCCATGTACGTGAGCGCGTCCAGCGGGTTCTGGGCGTGGGCAGGGATCATCATGTTGTCGTGCCAGAGCATCACGCCCTCGTCCGGCACGATGAACTTCAGCTCCGGATAGCCCGACTGCTGCGACTGGAAGATGTCGCCCGACCAGGCTTGCGTGATCCACACGTCACCGTTCTGCAGCGCGTTGATGTAGCTCTGGTCGTAGTAGTTGCGCACCAGGCCCGCGTCGCGCTGCTGCTGGAGCTTCGCGGCTGCCTTCTTCCAGTCGGCGACATCGGGCGTGGCGGGGTCCATGCCGAGGGCGAGCAGCCCCACGCTACCCAGCTCGGTGTTGTCGCTCATCATCCCCACCTTGCCCTTGTACGCGGAGTTCCAGAGCGACTGGACGCTGGTGATGTGGTCCTTGATGTACTTGGTGTTCACCGCGATGCCCGTGAACCCCGACTGCCAGGTGAGCGTGTAGCGGTTCCCGGGATCGTAGTTGGGGTCCTTCACGGACGGGCTGGCGTACTTGGCGAAGTTCGGCAGCTTGTCGTGGTCGAGCGGGATCAGCCACCCGAACTCGATCAGCCGGGTGAGCTGGGCGCCGTTCGTGAGCACCATGAGGTCCCACCCCGTGTCCTTGCCGGCCTGCAGCGACGGGCGGAGCGTGGCGAAGAACGATGCGTTGTCCTGGATCGCGGGCTTGTAGTTGACCTTGATCCCGGTCTTCTTCGTGAAGAGGTCGAGGCTCGGGTGGCTCCCCTTCGCCGTATCGATGTAGTAGGGCCAGTTGGCGAAGTTCAGGACGTGGTGCAGGCTCTGCTTGTCCCAGAAGGCTCCCACGTCGACGGTCGGGGATGAGCTGGCCCCCCCCGAGCTGCCGGACACGCCGCACGCCGCCAGGAAGGCCGACATCCCGAGCGCGCCTGCTCCGATCCCCGCGTACCGCATCACGTCCCGCCGGCTCACACGGCGCTGGAGCAACCCTCGGATCAGGGCGGGGTCGAGGTTCGGGGGCTGGCGGTCGCTCATCGACTTCTCCTCCCGTGCGTCGGTGGGTCCCTACGCTTCTCGTCGCAGGACCATCGTCGGACGACGCGACTCGTTCCGCAAGGGGCGATCCGAGAACCGAGGCGTATCGTCACAGGGGAGGGCGTCGGTGATCCGTCGTGGGATGGATCCTGGTTCGAGGGGTGAAGGGGGGTCAGGCTCGGTCGAGCAGGCGGGCTCCGCCGGAGGTCAACCACTGCTCGGACTGCTTGACGACCCGCAGGTACATGAAGGTCTCGATGACCTCCACACCGGGGATCTTCTCGATCGCCTCGGTGATCTGCAGGAGGTGTTCCTGGTCACGGCAGACCACCTCGGCCAGCATGTCCGCCGATCCGGCGCACAGGGCCAGATAGGAGACCTCGGCGAAGGCGCCGATCTGGTCGGCGATCTCGGGCCGGTTGCCTCCGCGGGTGCGGATGTTCATCGCAGCCATGATCCCGAAGCCCAGGCTGATCGGATCGGCCACGGCGACGATCTGGGCCACACCACGGCCGATCATGCGCTTGGTCCGCTGGCGCACGTTCGCCTCGGAGACGCCGAGCTCCCCCGCGATCGCCGTGTAGGAACGGCGCCCGTCCTCCTGCAGCATCTCCAGGATCCGCAGGTCGATCGCATCGACCGCGGGGGTGGTTCCTGCCACGGGGATCACTCCTGCCCTACGAGATCAGCTCCACCTGCCCTCTCCTGGCACGAGTTTCGCACGCGCGAGGTGGTTCGGCACCGTCGGCCGATCCGAGGGCGGAGGCTCAGCCCCATCGCAGCGCGTCGAGCAGGGCCCGGAACTTGCGCTCGGTCTCGTCCAGCTCGATCTCGGGCACCGACCTGGCCACGATCCCGGCACCGGCGAAGAGGCGGGCGGTCTGATCGCCGATCTCGGCGCATCGCAGCGCGATGGCCCACTGGCCGTCGCCGTGGCCGTCAACCCACCCCACTGGTCCGGCGTAGAGCCCACGATCCAACGGCTCCAGCTCGGCGAGGGTCCGCCGGGCCTCCTCCCTCGGCGTCCCACAGACGGCGGGGGTGGGATGCAGGGCCGCCACCAGCTCCAGCACGCTTCCCACCTCGTCCAGAAGCCGGCCGGTGAAGGGCGTGGAGAGGTGCCACACGTTCGCGGTTCCGAGCAGCTCCGGCTCGCGAGGGTGGTGGAGCTCGCGGCAGAGCGGACCCAGGGCATGCGCGACGGCCTCCACCACCACGGCGTGCTCCTCCCGATCCTTGTCCGATCCGACCAACCGCTCGGCGGATCCACGATCGTCCTCAGGATCCCCGAACCTTGGCGACGAACCCGCGAGAGGATCGGCATGGACCTCCCGCCCCCACTTCTCCACCAGCAGCTCGGGGGTGGCACCCACTAGGGTGGCCCCGTCCTGGGTCGGCACCGCGAACGCGTAGCAGTCTGGGTCCACGGCCCGGAGCCGCCACAGGAGCTGCTTGGGCTCCAACCGGCGCTCGGCGTCCACCAGCAGGGACCGGGCCAGGACGACCTTCCGGAGCGCGCCCCCACGGATCCGTTCCGTGGCCGCGGCCACGGCGTCGGCGTAGTCGCGCGGCTCGGGATCGGGTCGGAGCTGGATCTGGCTGAAGGCGTCGTGGGGGACGGCCCGGCCGACCCATCGCTCGCGATGGTGGTCGGCCGGGGCCAGGCCCTCCCTCCATACGTCCAGGCGCCAGGTCCGACCGGGCCAGCTCCGCACCACCGTCCGCGAGGGCAACGCAAGGCGTCCGGCCCCGCCCGCGAAGGGGAAGGCGCCCACCGCCACGGCGGCAGGGCCATCCTCCGCGGGCCGGACGTGCGACAGCAGATCGGATGCGGCCGTGGCGGCCTCGGACAGCACGGGATGGGGACCCTCGATCGCCGTGGCGGTGCCCGTCCCCGAGACCCCCATCCCACCCCGCTCGAAGAAGAAGCCGCCCGGCTCGTAGTTCGCCAACAGATCGAAGGCGGGTCCCAGGCGGACGGCGGCCCATCTCAGCCGGCCCGGCCTCACGTCCGGGTCCCCGTGAGCAGTTGGGCCGCGCCCGCGGCGAGCGCGGTGCGTCCGATCTCGACGAACCCCGCCTGCCGTAGCATCGCCGCCAGCTCGGTCGGTGCGGGCAGGTAGGCGAGGGACCGGGGGAGGTACCGGTAGGCGCTCCGATCCGATAGGACCCCGCCGAGCAGCGGGACGATGCGACCGAAGTAGAGCGCGTGGGCGGCCCTCGCCGCGGCCCGCTCCGGCCGGGAGGCATCCAGCAGCGCGATCCTTCCCCCCGGTCGGAGCACCCGGCCGATCTCCGAGAAGAACGCCGCCAGGTCGACCACGTTACGGAGCGCGAAGCCGGAGGTGGCGCCGTCGGCCGAGGCGTCGGGAAGGGGGAGGCGCAGCACGTCGGCCTGGACCAGGGGAGCCTCGGTCCGGGCGGCACCCAGCATGCCGGCGGAGAAGTCGAAGCCGATCGCTCGATAGCCTTGAGCCCGGAGCTCCCGGCACAGGTCACCCGTCCCGCAGGCCAGGTCCAGCACGAGGGATCCCCCCGGGAGCTGCAGGGAGGCCACGGCCCGACGCCGCCACCCCACGTCGAGCCCGAAGGTCATCACCCGGTTCACCAGGTCGTAGCGTCCGGCGATCGAGTCGAACATGCTGCGGACCCGATGGACCTTCTCGGCCCCGTGCGGCAGGTCGGTCACTGACGCCACGCCCGGTCCATCCGCCGGGACTCCTCGCGCGCCGCTCGCACCTCGGCGGCACCGCCCACGCGCTCGATGTGCGCCTCGGCCGCGGCGAGCAAGAGCCGGCGGAAGTGGTTGCCCACCAGCTCGGTCACGGCGGGCAGCAGGGTCCGGAAGGCCTCGACGAGCTGGGCGGCCGACCCCTCCTCGTCCCCCGCCGTGTCGCGGATCGGCTTGCGCACGTGCTCGTCGAACAGCTCGACGGCCCGTTCGGCCACACCGGTCATCGCCTCGTGCGTGTCGTGGGCGAGGGACAGCAGGTCGCCCAGGGGCAGGCCGAAGTCGAGGAGCCGCAGCGCCGCCCGAACCATGTCGATGTCCGAGGCCGTGTAGCGGTCCTGCCCGTCGATCGAACGCCCCAGGCGGATCCCCTCGCGCTCGACCGCCTGGATCAGCGATGCCGGCACTCCGCTGCGCTGAGCGAATCGCTCCAGGGTGAGCAGCTCGTCGGACCCGCCCTCTCCGCGTGCGGCGGCGACAGCGGCGGCCAGGTCGGCGTCGGCGCGACCCAGCTCCCCATCGAGGACCCGCTTGATGGCCGCCAGGGTCAGGCCCTTGCGCTGGAGGGCTCGCACGTCCCGGATGCGCTCCACGTGCTCGGGGCCGTACCAGGCCACCCGGCCCTCCCGCTCGGGAGGAGGCAGCAGCCCTCGGGCCTGGTAGTACCGGACGGTGTCCACCGATACGTCGCTCGCCGCCGCGAGCTGCTCCACCCGATACCTCACGACCGGACACTCTACGAGTGTTCGCTCGAACGTTCCAGCGGGAGGGCGTGGCTACAGGCGCCGCGACGCGAACGACAGGATGCGGCAGTCCGACCGGGCCACGACCCAGATCACGACCTTGGTGGCCGGCTCTCCGGGCCCGCCCGACTCCAGGTAGACGCTCAAGAACGCGGGGGTGCCCTCGTACCGCGCCCGGATGAGCCGGACCAGACGGTCGGTGCCGGGCGGCCGGACCGCCCGGCTCACGCAGGCCTGGGCCCGGGCCGCCACCGGGGGCTGCAGGCTCGCGAACCCCGAACCGAGGCCCTCCCCGACCGCCTGGTCCGGTGCCGGCGTGACGGAGGGGATCGTGGTCGGGCCGGCGAGCGCGTGGGCCGCGACCTCCCGGGCCAACGCCTCGAGACCTGCCGCCCCGTAGTTCATGTGGGGTTGGTCCTGGAAGACCGCGCCGAAGGACGATGACGGTGCCCGGAGCGCGTTCCCGCTCGAGCCGGGGGACATGGCCGCCTGGCCGCCGCCCCCGTTCGTCCCGACCCCGCCCAGACGGGGGAGGACCACGGCCAAGAGCCCCACCAGGGCCGCCGCCACGGCCACGCCCGCCGCCCAGCGCAGCCGGGCGTACCAGGGGACGCGGTCCCGCTCACGGCGGTCGCGCAGCTCGGCGGCGACCGGGTTCATGACACCGAAGGGGACGGGCTCTTCGGGGAGCGCGACGAGGGCGGCCGAGGCGGCCCGGGCCAGGTCGGTCTCCTCGCGGCACCGGGAGCAGACGGCCAGGTGGTCCTCGACCTCGACCCGCCGGGGCTCGGCCAACGAGCCGTCCACGTACTCGGCCAGGAGCTCTTCGGGATGCGTCATCTCGGGACGGGTCATACGGCTCTCGCTTCGTCCGACGATCCGGGGGGCTCGGGCCGTTCCCCGGGGCCGACGTGCATGGCCCGGGCCAGGGCCACCCGCCCGCGATGCAGGCGGGACTTCACGGTCCCCACCGGCACCCCCAG
>DASQQQ010000356.1:0-24211 GCA_035643355.1 Actinomycetota bacterium
CGATCGCGAGTCCCCCGACTCGTTCCCGAACCCCACGGCCACGCGGTCGTCGCGATGGGCCAACGCGCGCTCGGCGTAGTTCAGCTCGGCGCCGGGGAACCACACGGCGCCCGGCATCCGCCGCTCGGCGAGGACGGCGTCCGGGGGGCGGTGCCACCGGACCGAGAAGAACTCCGCCACCGAGGCCCAGAAGCCCTCCAGATCGTCCACCGACCAGGACCAGAGCTCGGCGTAGTCGCGGAACGACCGCCCCCGGGTCTGCTCCAGGAACCGCAGGTACCGAGCCAGGTTCGAACGATCCCGGCGTTCGGCGGACGGCTGCCAGAGGATCTCGCCCTCAGCCACCATGCTCGACCATCGTAGTTCGGAACGCGCCCGCGTTCCGCCGGCCGAACCGCGTGGGACCGCTCGCTCCCCGCACCGCGCTAGGCTGATCCAGGGATGCGCGAGGGAGGAGGCATGGCCGACCGATCGGACCTCCAGCGGTACCGGGAGAACCTGCGGGACGAGGTCGACAGCGCCGAGCTGTACCTGGCGATGGCCGAGCGGGAAGCACAGGCCGAGCTCGCCACCCTGTACCGCAAGCTGGCCGACATCGAGCTGCGGCACGCCGGGTTCTGGGAGGAGCGACTCCGGGAGGCCGGAGCGGCTGTGCCGGCGCGGAGGATCACCTGGCGGGCCCGGGTGCTCCGATGGCTGGCGCGCCGGTTCGGACCGCGGCTGGTGCTGCCGACGGTGGCATCGCTGGAGGAGATCAACCAGCACATGTACGACCGGCAGCCCGAGACGGGCGGAACCAGCCTGCCGGCCGACGAGCGCTCGCACGCCCGGCTCCTGCGCACGTTGGCCGGCTCCCCCAGGCGGGGCCTGGAGGGCGGAACCCTGGCCCAGGTGGAGGGCCGGCACCGGTCGGTCGGGGGGAACGCCCTGCGGGCGGCGGTGCTGGGGGCCAACGACGGGCTGACCTCCAACCTCAGCCTGGTGATGGGCGTGGCCGGCGCCAGCTCGTCCTCGACCCCGGTGGTGGTCGCCGGACTGTCGGGGCTGTTCGCCGGGGCGTTCTCCATGGCGCTCGGGGAGTGGGTCTCGGTCCAGAGCTCGCGGGAGCTCTACGAGCGGCAGATGGCCGTGGAGGCCGAGGAGATCGCCACGATCCCCGACGAGGAGCGCGAGGAGCTGAGCCTGATCTACCAGGCCAAGGGCATGTCCGCCCAGGCGGCCGACGAGTTCGCCGCCCGGCTGATGCAGGATCAGGCATTGGCGCTGGACGCCATGGCCCGCGAGGAGCTCGGGATCGATCCCGAGGAGCTCGGCGGCTCACCGTGGGTGGCGGCCTTCGCGTCCTTCGCCCTGTTCGCCCTCGGCGCGGTGATCCCGTTGGTGCCGTTCGTCCTCGCCTCGGGCGCCGCAGCCACGGTGGCGAGCCTGGTGGCCTCGGGGGTGGGACTGTTCGCGATCGGCGTGGCGATCACGCTGCTCACCGGCCGGGGCGCCCTGCTCTCGGGCGGGCGCCAGCTCGCGTTCGGGCTGGCGGCTGCGGGCGTGACGTTCGCGATCGGCAGCGCGGTGGGCTCGGCGCTCGGCTGACCGGCAGGACCGCGCGGGGCGGCGTACGGCTGGGCAGCGTCCAGGACCGCTGCTGCTAGCATCGGGACCGAGCATTGGGCCGTGGGGTAACGGTAGCCCGGTTGGCTCTGGACCAACTAGTCCAGGTTCGAATCCTGGCGGCCCAGCTGAGCTCTTCGCTGATGCGTCCGGATGCGGTGGCGGTTCGCGCCCAGCGCGTGGTACTTCGATCTCAGCCTGAAGCGCTCTGTGGGAACACCGGCACGCTCGCCCTCCCGGTTGAGGATCGGGTGGTCTGGATCTGGCCCCGATGGGGAAAGATCGTGCCGGACGGTACCCGTGTGAGGACGGCCGGGTCTGTCGACGGCCCGAGAGGAGGAGCAGGACGGGAGCAGGCCATCCCGCACGATCGAGCGCGAACGGCGACGGGTGGGTCGCCGCCTCGGAGACGCGTTCCCCGCATTGACCAGCGAGGATGGCCTCGTTACGTTGCAGGGACCGGCAGGGGAGGCGGTGTCATGAACAAGAGCGGCTTGATCGCCGAAGTCGCTAAGCGGACGGGGGCGAGCAAGGCGGAGACGGGGCGGTCCATCGACGCCACGATGGACGTCATCCGCGAGACGGTGGCCAAGGGCGATCGGGTCTCGCTGGTGGGGTTCGGCACGTTCGAGCGGAAGCGCCGGAACCGGCGCATCGCGAGGAACCCTCGGAAGCCCCAGACCCCCATCGTCGTGCCGGCCAGGGATCTGCCCTGGTTCAGCGCCGGCAAGGAGTTCCGGGACATGGTCACGAGCCGACGCCGGCGCACGGCCGCCAAGTCCACCGCCCGCGCCGCTAGTCGAAGGTGACCAGGCGCAGGGTCCTGGCCACCCGGCGCCCGCCCTCCTCTACCAGATCGAACTTCACCCGCTGACCCAGCCGGAGCGAGCGGATGCCGGCGCCCTCGATGGAGGTGGCGTCGACCTCGACCTCCGCGAGGTCGTCCGTGAGCACCGTTCCCGTGCGCTGCTCCTCGTCGTACTCCTTGACCGTCCCCTGCGCCATCCGCCCTCCTAGGCATGCACCTTCAGCCGCTCGGCCAGGTCCATCTCCAGGCAAACCTCCAGGGTCCGTCCCCGGCGCTCCGAGGCGAGCACGGTGAGGATATCCGAGGGCAGGTCCACGTCGAAGGACAGCTCCGGGCGTTCGACCACGGAGGCCGGGAGCCCCCTGAGCTCCGCCAAGGTCAGGTGCCGGCGGAACGAATCGGGGCCGAACCGGGCGGGGATGCTCCTGGGCGGCCGCCGGAGCAGCAGGTTGGTGCCCTCCCCGGTGGACCGGACCAGCACCACTGGTCCCAGCGTCCGCAGCCCCTGCGCGAGCGCGTCGGGCGTGATCAGGGGGAGGTCGCCGGGGATGATGGCCAGGGCGGTCGCCTCCTCCTCGAGCGAGAGCGCCTCCGCCTGACGCACCGCCGAGGAGAGCGGTGGCTTGGCCTCGGGGACCGGTCGCACCTCCCGCCTGGCGGCGATCTCCAGCACCACCTCGTCGGGGGAGATCACCCACGTCTCCCACCCCGGCACCGCGGCCGTGGCGTCCAGGACGTCCTCGAGCATGGCCAGGGTCAGCGCGCCACGCTCCAGGGGCGAGAGCTCGGAGCCCAACCGCGACTTGGTCCGGGAGAGGGACTTGACGGGGATCGCGATCACGCGCACCACTCCAGGCTAGCGTCCCGGGGCGGTTGGGGCCCGGCTTTGCCCACGGAGGGCTCACAGGTCGTAGGGTTGGCGGGCCCATATCGAAGGAGGTGCTCGTGACCACGCTCGCCATCGCCGCGTCGCCGGCCCGGATCCGGTCGAGCGCCGTCTACCGCGTGCTCCTCGCGCTGGCCGGGAGCTGGCTGGTGGCCGGCCTCGCGCAGGTGGAGGTGCGCCTGCCGTTCACCCCGGTCCCCGTCACCGGGCAGACGCTGGGGGTGCTGCTGGTGGGGGCCGGCCTCGGTCCCGGGCTGGGCGCGCTCTCGGTGGGGCTGTACCTGGCCCAGGGCGCGGTGGGTCTTCCGTTCTTCTCCGGCGGGGCCGGCGGAGTCTCCTTCCTCGGGGCCGCGGCGGCCACCGGCGGCTACCTGTGGGGGTTCCTCCTCGCCGCGACCGTGGTGGGCTTCCTGGCCAGGCGGGGCTGGGACCGCACGCCCGGGCGGGCCGTCGCCGCGATGCTGCTGGGGGAGGCAGTCATCTACGCCGTTGGTCTCCCCTGGCTGATGGGGACGGTGGACGTGGGTCTGGCGCGAGCGATCTCGCTCGGGTTCACGCCGTTCGTGGCGGGCGATCTCCTGAAGCTGCTGATCGCCGCCGCGCTGGTCCCCGCGGCCTGGCGGGTGGTCCCGCGCCGGTAGGATCCGCGCCCGGAAGGGAGGTTGAGGTGGAACCCTGGTACCGGGTCGCCCGGACGGCCCTGCTGCCGCCGATCGGCCTGTGGTTCAACTGGCGCCTGGAGGGGCTGGAGGCGATCCCGCCCGAGGGTCCGCTGATCGTGGCCGGCAACCACCTTTCGTACCTCGATCCGCTGGCCCACGGGCTGTTCGTGGATCGGGCCGGCCGCCGGCCGCGCTTCCTGGCCAAACGCGAGCTGTTCCAGAACCTGTTCGTGCGGACCGTGCTGCTGGGCGCGGGCCAGATCCCGGTGGATCGGGGGAGCGGTGCCAGGGCTCCGCTGATGGACGCCGCCCGGGCGCTGGAGGCGGGGGAGGTCGTGGTGCTGTATCCGGAAGGCACCAGCACCACCACCGATCCCCAGTTCTCCCCGGGCCGCGGGAGGAACGGCGCGATCCGCCTGTCGCTGATGACCGGCGTGCCGATCCTCCCGGTCGCGACGTGGGGCGGGCAGTACGTCTGGCGCCGGGGGGAGCGGATCCGCCCCACCTTCGGCCGCCCCATCCTGATGACGGCGGGCGCGCCCTACGATCCCTCGGCCCGCAGCCGCTCCGCGGAGGATCGACCGTCGGTCCCTCAGCTGACGGCGGGGCTCATGCGGGAGCTCTCCGGCCTGGTGGACGAGCTTCGGACGCGCTACCCGCGGCGCTGGACCCCGGGATAGGCTGGGGCGGATGAGCCAGGAGCGCCGCAGGGGGTTCGCCACCCGGGCGATCCACGTCGCCCCCCCGGTGGTGGATCAGCAGACGCCGAGCGTGCCCATCTACCAGACCTCCACGTTCCGGTTCGACACGTCCGACGCGTACGCCGAGACGATCGCGTTCCGCCGTCCCGGATACACCTACACGCGCGGGTACGGCAATCCCACCGTGCAGGCCTTCGAGGAGACGGTGGCCGACCTGGAGGGGACCTCGACGGCGCTCTCCTTCGCCTCGGGCATGGCCGCGATCCACACGACCATCACCACCCTGGCCGGGAGGGGGGATCGAGTGGTGGCCGGCAGGGAGCTCTACGGGGGGACCTACTCGATGTTCACCACGGTCCTCCCCCGGTACGGGATCGGGGTCGATCTGGTCGATCCCCACGACCCCTCCGCGGTGGCATCCGCACTGCCCGGCGCCGCCGCCTTCTACGTGGAGACGATCGCCAACCCCACGGTCACGGTGGCCGATCTCCAGGTGCTGGGTGAGCTCTGCGCCGAGGCCGGCGTGCCGTCGGTGGTGGACAACACCTTCGCCTCGCCGTACCTGTGCACCCCCGCTCGGTACGGGTTCGACCTCGTACTCCACTCCGCCACCAAGTACCTGGGCGGCCACCACGACCTGACCGGCGGGGTGGCCTGCGGCAGCGTGGAGTCGATCCGACGGCTGCGCCAGATGGTGATCGAGACGGGCTCGTCGCTCGGCCCGTTCGACGCCTGGCTAGCCCTGCGGGGCCTGATGACGCTCGAGCTGCGCATGCAGCGGCACAGCGCGAGCGCGGCCGCGCTGGCCGCCCACCTGCAGGGCCACCCGAGGACGGAGGCGGTCCACTACCCGGGGCTGGCCTCCCACCCGCAGCACGCGGTGGCCCGGCGCATCCTGCCGCGCGGATCCGGCGGGATGCTCGCCTTCGAGGTGACCGGCGGGGTGGAGGCAGGCAAGCGCTTCTGCGACGCCCTCCGGGTGGCCTGGGTGGCCACCAGCCTGGGGGGCACGCACACCCTCGTGGGGCATGCCGCTTCCACCACCCACCGGCAGATGGATCCCGAGGCGCGACGTGCGGCGGGGATCGGGGACGGGCTGGTCCGGGTGAGCGTGGGGCTGGAGGACCTGGACGACCTGCTCGAGGACGTCGACCAGGCGTTGGAGGCGGCATGAGGCGCCGGGTCGCGATCGTGTTCGGAGGCCGCTCCGCCGAGCACGAGATCTCCTGCATCTCGGCCCGCTCGGTGATGGATGCCCTGGATCCTGATCGCTACGAGATCGTGCCGATCGGCGTCACCAAGGACGGTCGTTGGCAGCTGGTCCCCGGGGGGCCCCCGGCCCTGCCGGCCGACCCCGCCACCGCGCTGCCCCAGGTGGGCGATGCGTCGGGACCCGAGGTCTCGCTCGACCAGGAGCCGGGGGCCCGGGCCCTGGTGGCCGAGGACGGATCACGCACCCCGATCGACGTGGTCTTCCCCGTGATGCATGGACCCTACGGTGAGGACGGGTCGATCCAGGGCTTCCTGGAGATGGCCGGCGTCCCCTACGTGGGGGCCGGCGTGCTGGGCTCGGCCGTGGGGATGGACAAGGCGGTCCAGAAGGTCCTCTTCCGCGAGGCGGGCATCCCCGTGGTCGAGCACGAGGTGGTCCGGGAGCGCGAGTGGCAGGAGGACCGGGAGGCGGTCGGGGCCCGCGCCGGGCACCTGGGCTATCCGATGTTCGTGAAGCCCGCGGCGCTCGGCTCCTCGGTGGGGATCAGGAAGATCCACGGGGTCCAGGAGCTGTCGTCCGCCGTGGACGAAGCGTTCCGCTACGGCCGCAAGGTGGTGCTGGAGCGCTCGGTGGAGGGAGCCCGCGAGATCGAGGTGGCGGTGCTCGGCAACGACGATCCCGTGGCCTCGGTGGCCGGCGAGATCGTGCCCGCGGGCGGCCACGAGTTCTACGACTACGAGGCCAAGTACGTCGACGAGCACGGAGCGAACCTGCTGGTCCCGGCGGAGCTACCCCCCGGGGCCCTGGACGAGGTGCAGCGCCTGGCGATCGCGGGCTTCCGCGCCGTCGAGTGCTCGGGCATGGCCAGGGTCGACTTCTTCCTGCTGAGCGACGGGTCCCTGCTCCTGAACGAGATCAACACGATCCCCGGCTTCACCAGGATCTCGATGTACCCGAAGCTCTGGGAGGCCTCCGGCCTGGCCTACCCCGCGCTGATCGATCGCCTGGTGGAGCTGGCGCTGGAACGGCACGCGGGCGAGCGCAAGCGGGGAACCGTCCTGGGAGCCGGGTCGGGGTCCTCGCCCCAGGCCCGGGCGGAGGGTCCGAACGGTCTCTAGAGGTGGACCACCGGGCAGGTCAGGGTTCGGGTGATCCCGTCGATCGCCTGGATCTTCGCCACCACCAGCTTGCCGAGCTCGTCCACGTTCCTGGACTCGGCCCGCACGATGACGTCGTAGGGCCCCGTCACGTCCTCGGCCTCGGTCACGCCGGCGATCCCCCGGACCTCGTCGGCCACCTGCGCTGCCTTCCCAACCTCCGTCTGGATCAGGATGTAGGCATGGACCACGTCCGACCTCCCTCGGTCCTCGGGCCGCAATGCTATCCGCGCCCGCTCGGGCCCGGCAAACCGTCCCCGCCCGCTCGCTGCGGCGGGACCGACGATCCGCCCGTGGTGGGGACGCTCCCGCCCCGGGGGGATAATCGGGCCATGGGGAGAGGCAAGGACCCGAAGACCTCCAGCGGCTTCCTCGAGCGGTACAGGCGCGTGCGCAAGCCCATGCCGCCACCGGAACGGGTGATCTTGGACCAGCGCCGCCGCCGCCGGGAGGAGCAGGCCCGTAGGGAGATCGAGGAGGAGGTCGACCGGGGCTCTGAGACCGATGATGTTCGCCGATCGCCGTGAGGCGGGCGACCGCCTGGCCCAGGCCCTGGAGCGCTTCCGGGGCTCGGACGCGGTGGTGCTGGCGATCCCCCGGGGCGGGGTGATCGTGGGGGCGGTGGTGTCCGAGGCGCTCGACCTGCCGCTGGACGTGGTCGTCCCCCGGAAGGTGGGGGCGCCCGGCAACCCGGAGCTCGGGCTGGGCGCCGTCGCCCCGGGGGTCCGCGTGATCGACCCTCGGATGGTGGAGGCCCTCGGCGTGGGTCAGGCGTACCTGGAGCGGGAGATCACCCTCCAAGAGCGAGAGATCGAACGGCGGTTGGCCGCGTACCGGGCCGGTCGTCCGGCGGTCGCGGTACGCGATCGAACCGCGATCGTGGTGGACGACGGGGTCGCCACCGGCGGCACCGCCATCGCCGCGCTCCGGTGGGCTCGGGCGCAGGGGGCGCACGAGGTCGTGCTGGCCGTCCCGGTGGCCCCCGGCGCCTCGATCCGGCGCTTGGACCGGGAGGCCGACCGGGTGCTGATCCTGGCGGCCCCCGAACCCTTCTATGCGGTGGGCGAGTGGTACGGGCGGTTCGACCAGACCTCCGACGAGCAGGTGGTGGAGGCGCTGGCCCGGGCCGCGGAGAGCCGGACGTGAGCGCGGTCGAGCTCGGCATCGCCACCGTGTTGGCCCTGGGGGGGATCCGCTCCCTGTGGCGATGGACCCGACGGCGCTTCGAGGGCACCGATCTCGTGGATCACCTGCTCTACGCCCTGTTCGTCACCGGACGCGTGGGTCTGTGGTTCTCCCTCGCCGGGCTGTTCCTGATCTACGCGGCCACCACGATCGACGGCCGGAGCACGAGCGCCCTGGACCGGTTCCGCTGGTACCTGATCGTGCCCATCGCCATGGCGGCCGCGCAGTTCGCGGCGGGCTACTTCCTGGGCAACCGCGCCCCGCGCGACGAGACGTGAGCGAGCTGTTGCGGGGGCGTGTCGACCCTGCGACGATCCCGCGCGGATGGTGGCCGCGACGCCGACGCGGATCCGTGGGATGCTAGAACCTAGCTATGGCCCGCGTGATCCGCTCCCGGTCCGCACTCGTCCTCGGGGCCCTCGTGCTGGTGCTGGCGCTGGTGGCCGGCCTGGGGGCCGTGCAGGCGGAGCCCCGCCCGGACCTGCCGCCGGTGGGCCCCAAGCGCCTGATCGCCTCGACCCTCGAGGCGATCGCGCAGCGGGGCCCGGTGTCGGGCGAGGTCCACACCCACGTGGACCTGGGCCTGCCGCAACTCCCCGGGAACCTCGCCGGACCCTCGGGCCCGGCCGACGTCCTGCTCTCGGACCAGACCTTCCGGGTGTGGCGGTCGGCCGACGGTGTGCGCGTGGCGCAGGTCCTGCCCTTCGGGGAGCGCGACGCGGTGGGGAACGCCACCGACGCCTGGTTCTGGGACTCGCAGCGGTTCACCGCGTGGCACGCGTCGGTCCCGGCGCAGGCGGGCTCGTCCCCCCAGATCCCCTCGCTGGGCGATCTGACCGACCTGGTGGGCACGACGCTCCGCCGGCTCCAGCCGTACGCCGAGGTCCGGGTGACCGACCCGGTGATGGTGGCCGGGCGGAGCGCGTACGTGCTGCGCTTGGTCCCCTCCTCCGGTGACACGCTGATCGGTCACGTGGACGTGGCCGTCGACGCTCGGACCCGGGTGCCGCTCCGGATCTCGGTGGTTGCCGCCGGGGGGAGCGCGCCGGTCATCGAGGCCGGGTTCACCTCGGTCTCGTTCGGTCCGATCGATCCCCAGATGTTCTCCTTCTCGCCACCGCAGGGCGCGACCGTGAAGCAGGTCCGTCCCCACACCGGCATGGAGCCCGCCGCTCCGGAGCACGGGGCGTCCTCGGGAGACCTGCCGGCCGGCGTCCGGGTGTTCGGGCGGGGGTTCGGGACGGTCCTGGCGATCCGGGTCGACACCGTGCCCCAGGACCTCGGCCCGCTGTTCCCGTACGCCGGCCCGCTGGGGTCCGCGGACGTCGTGGAGCGAGGGGACCACGCCTGGATCGTGGCCGGCGCCGTGCCGCCCGGCCGGCTGGCCGAGGTGGAACCGACGCTGCCGTGACGGCCCTCGTGGCCCGGGGGCTGACCAAGCGCTACGGAGGCGTGGACGTCGTGGACGGGCTCGACCTCCGGGTGGAGCGCGGTGAGCTGTACGGCTTCCTGGGGCCGAACGGCGCCGGCAAGACCACGACGATCCGGATGTCGCTGGGCCTGATCTTCCCCTCGGCCGGGGAGGTGGAGCTGCTGGGCAGGCCGGTGTTCGGGGACGGTCGCTCGCAGGCCCTGGCCCGCACCGGCGCGATGATCGAGGAGCCCGGCTTCTACCGGTTCCTGTCCGGACGGCGGAACCTGGAGGCGTTCGCCCGGGCCGGCGGGGGCGACGTGCGCGACCGCCTGTCCCGGATCGACGAGGTGCTGGAGCTGACCGGTCTGTCCGGGGCCGCCGGCAAGCGGGTGAAGGCGTACAGCCAGGGCATGCGACAGCGGCTCGGCATCGCGCTGGCCCTCCTGGGCGAGCCCGAGATGCTGGTCCTGGACGAGCCCACGAACGGCCTGGATCCCTCCGGGATGCGGGAGATCCGCCGGCTCCTGCGCCGGTTGGCCGACCACGGCACCACGGTCTTCGTCTCCAGCCACCTGCTCTCGGAGGTGGAGGCGATGTGCGACCGCGTGGGCGTGCTGTCGCGGGGACGGCTGGTGGCCGAGGGTCCCCCCGGCAAGCTGCGCGGCACCGCGGAGAGGCTGCGGATCGACGTGGACGATCGGGACCGGGCCCTGGCCGTGCTGGCCGGGGTGCCGGGGGTCGAGGCCTCCGCCGACGGAGCGCTGGTGCGGGTGCGCCTTCGCGGCGCCGAGCCCGCCGCCGTGAACGCCGCGCTGGTCTCGGCCGGCCTGGCCGTCAGCGCGCTGGTCCCCGAGCAGGACACGCTGGAGGAGGTCTTCCTGGCGTTGGTGGAGGAGGGGCATGTACCGGGTTGAGCTGGCGAAGGCGGCCCGGCGCTGGCGGACCTGGCTGGTGGCGGCCGCCCTGGGCGGCATCCCGGCCCTGATCGTGATCGCGGTCAAGCTCTCCCCGCCCGCGAACGGGGGCGGCCAGGACGCGCCGCCCTTCCTGATGCAGATCGTCCGCAACGGGCTGTTCGCTCCGCTCACCGGCCTGGCCGTGATCCAGCCGTTCTTCCTGCCGCTGGCGGCGGGGCTGTTCGCCGGCGACGCGATCGCCGGCGAGGCGCAGGGCGGCACGCTCCGCTACCTGCTCGTGCGACCGGTGGGTCGCGCTCGCCTGGTCCTGGCCAAGTACGCGGGCGCCATGACCCTGCTCGGTCTGATGCTGCTGTGGGTGGTGGCGGTGGGCATCGCGTTCGGGGCGGTGGCCTTCGGCCTGGGGCCCCTGCCCACGCTCTCCGGCTCCACCCTGGGCACCGGGTCCGCGGTGCTCCGGATCGTGGGGGCCGCCACGTACATGTTCCTGGTGGTGTCGGGGATCGTGGCGGTGGGCACCTTCATCTCGACCCTCACCGACTCCGGACCGGGGGCCACCGTGGCCACGGTGATCCTGGGCATCGCCAGCGAGATCGTGGACAACATCCCGAACCTGAAGGTGGTGCATCCGTACCTGCCCACCCACGGATGGCTCGCCTTCGCCGATCTGTTCCGGTTCCCCATCGCCTGGGGGGCGATGTGGGACGGGGTGATCGTCAGCCTGGTCTACACCGTCGTCTTCCTGGGGGCGGCGCTGTTGTGGTTCCGGCGCAAGGACGTCGCGTCCTGAGGACGTCCGGGCGACGGGGGCCCCGGGGGGGACGGGCGCCTAGCCGACCGCGCGGACGATCTGCTCGGACAGCTCCCGGAAGCCCTCGAGGTGGGCCCGACGCTCCGCCCTGAACCGCTCCACGAACCCCTGGTACTCGCGCATGCGCCCCTGCCGCTCGTACAGCCGGATGGGCTGGAGCAGCTCCAGATCCTCGATCCCGGGCACGGCCGATGCGACCTGGGTGCCGGAGTCGTCGTCCTGGTCCCAGGTGATGGTGCCCTCCGCGATGGCCTTCACCACCGCCGAGGAGTGGGGGATCTTCACCTTCTTCGAGCGCTCGTCGTCGGGCTTGCCACCCACCCGGCCGGTGTTCAGCAGGAACACCTCGATCGGGTGGGAGCCCAGGAGCTCCAGGATCCGGTTGCCCTGCAGGCCGTCCGGCATGGGGAAGAACGGGTTCGTCCCGGGAACGCGCAGGAACTTGCCCTCCTCCGCCTTGCCCCCCGCGGAGGTGCCGGTGGTCTCGCCGAGCATGAAGTAGGCGGCGGCCTGCTCCTGGTTCAGCTTGGAGACCGCCGGGATGATGTTCTCGTTCCAGTTGAGGATCAGCAGAAAGTCCACCGGTCCGACCGCGCGCGGGTCCTTGTGCCGGCCCAGCGCATCCATGCCGAACACGGCGCGCCCGTTCTTCGTGTACGAGGTCTCGAAGAAGTTCACGTTGCCCTGCTGGTCCTGATAGACGTTCTCGAGATACGTGTCCGGGCTGATCACCGCGTTGTAGATGTTGGGCTCGAAGTCGGGGTCAAGGCTGAAGGTCTTCGCGAAGCAGCCGTTCTCGGTCCCGTAGGTCTTGCCGCCGGGCATCAGCGCCACGAAGTCGTCCTGCACCGGCAGGGAGCTGTTCTGGGTGGTGAACGTGGTGGTGGTCTTGCCGGTGCCGGACAGCCCGATGATCAGGAACACCTTGTCGCCGGCCCCGGTGGGCACCACCTTGCAGCCCGCGTGCAGGGACAGGCCGCCGCGGTCGTAGACGATGCGATTCCACATCCGCAGGCCGCCCTTCTTGGACTCACCGAAGTAGTCCGAGTTCAGCACCCGGGTCACGCCGTTCTCCAGGTCCACCGCGATCACGCGGTCGTCCGGGTACCCCGGGACGGGCAGGTTCGGCGTGTAGATGACCTGCACCTCGGGCTCGCCCCCCTCCCGCGGGAAGTAGAGCTTCTGCTGCATCCCGGCCACGTTGGCGTTGGCACGTTCGATCGAGAGACGAGCCGGCGTGCGGAAGTCGGGATCGTTGCCGATGTACCCGTCGATCACCAGCATCTCCTGCTGCGCGATGTACGCGTCCTGCAGCTCGGCGATCCGCGCGTACTCCTCGCGATCCATCGACTGCCCGCCGGCGGTGGAGGGATCGTCGGTCACGATGTAGGTGCTGCCCACCGACCGGGACGTGGCTCGGGTCTGGACGTTCACGTTCCCGAACTCGGTGAGGCGGCACTGCGGCATCTCCTCGGTGAGCTTGCGGAGCTCCTCCGGGGATGGGTTGTCGTGGAGGACTCGGGCTTTGACGTGCAAGGGTGATCTCCTTCCGGGATCATCCGCTCGACGCTCGGATCGATCCTCTCTCCGCTGGCAGGAACTAGATTCTACCCACGGGGCGGTTCAGAACCGGTTCGGCCGCTTCGCACAGAAGCCGTGCACGGAGCGTGACGAAGCGTATGGAGCTGTCCGAGGACGAACTGATCGCGGCGATCCGCCGGGTGCTGTCGGGGCCCGGACCCGGGGTCGTGCTGGGGATGGGCGACGACGCTGCGGTGGTGGACCGGGGGTCGGGCTCGCTGGTGCTCACCACCGACATGCTGGTGGAGGCCGTGCACTTCGACCGTGCGCTGGTCCCCGCCCGGGACCTCGGGGCGAAGGCGATCGTGGTCAACGTCTCGGACATCGCGGCGATGGCGGCGAGCCCCCGCTACGCGCTGGTGTCCCTGGCGGTACCGGAGGACGTGGGGGCCAAGTGGGTGGTCGAGCTGGCCGGCGGCATGCGCGACGCCTGCGAGGAGTACGCCCTCACGCTGGTGGGCGGGGACACCAACCGGGCCGACGAGGTGGTGATCTCGGTCACCGTGGTGGGCGAGGTGGCCCCCGGACACCACATCACCCGCGGCGGGGCCCATCCGGGCGATCTGATCGTGGTGACCGGGACGTTGGGGGCGGCCGCGGCCGGGTACCTCCTGAGCGCGATGCCGCCCTCGCGGGCGGCACGCGGACTGTCGGGCCCGTGGGGGCGGGATGCGCTGGATGCGCTGCTCCACCCGGTGGCCCGGGTGGGCGAGGGTCAGACCCTGGCCCAGGCCGGGGCCACCGCGATGATGGACCTGTCCGACGGGCTGGCCAAGGACCTGTCCCGCCTGTGTGCGGAAAGCGGGGTGGGGGCCCGGGTGGAGGCGGCCCGCGTGCCGGTCTCCCGGGTGGTGCGCGAGGGGGCCGCGTTCCTGGGCGCCGATCCGCTGGAGCTGGCGATCGGCGGGGGAGAGGACTACGAGTTGCTCGCCACGATGGATGCGACCGACCTGGACCGCGCCCGTGCCGAGCTGGACGAGCGGTTCGGCGTGTCGCTCACCGAGGTGGGGGTGATCTCGGAGTCCGGCCTGACGCTGGTCGGCGCGGACGGGATCGAGGGCCCGCTGGCGCCGAAGGGATGGGATCACTTCCGCCGTGCGACCTGACGCTCGCGTCCCTCGGGCCCTGACCATCGCCGGATCGGACTCCGGCGGGGGAGCGGGCATCCAGGCGGACCTGAACACGTTCGGCGCGCTCGGCGTGTACGGGACGACCGCGCTCACCGCGGTCACCGTGCAGAACACCAGGGGGGTGGCGGGCTACCAGGAGCTCTCTCCTCGGACCGTGGGGGATCAGATCCGGGCCGTCGCCGAGGACATCGGGCTGGACGCGGCCAAGACCGGGATGCTGGCCTCGCGGCCGATCGTGGCGGCGGTCGCCGACGCCGTGGCCCAGGCCGAGGTCCCCAACCTGGTGGTGGATCCGGTGTTCGTGTCCAAGCACGGCCACTCGCTCCTGGCCCCCGATGCGGTGGAGGCCCTGGTCTCGCGGATCCTTCCCCTGGCCACCCTCGTCACCCCGAACCTGCCCGAGGCTGCCGGTCTGGCCGGCTTCGGGGTCACCACCGCCGAGGACATGCGCCGGGCCGCCGAGGCCATCCTCCGGCTCGGCCCTTCGGCGGTCCTGGTCAAGGGCGGTCATCGCACCGACGGACGGGCCGACGATCTGTTCCTCGACGGCGAGCGCCTCGTGTGGATCGAGGGGCAGCGCATCGACGTGCGCAACACGCACGGCACCGGCTGCGTGCTGTCCGCGGCCATCGCGGCCGAGCTGGCCCGGGGGCGTGATCTGCTCACCGCGGTCCGGACGGGGAAGGCCTTCGTGACCGAGGCCATCCGCCACGCGCTCCCCCTCGGCCACGGCATCGGACCGGTGGACCCGCTGTGGAGGTCCCGGCAGGGCTGAGGGGCCCCACGGCCCGGATCAGTCCTCGCCCAGGATGAAGGGTGCCGAGTGCACCACGGGATCGTCCCGCGCCACGAAGTGGAGCACGTGGCGCGCCGAGTCCTTCTTGCCGGGGACCGTGAGGAAGTACGCCCGCTTGGACCTCGAGTAGACGAAGGGCTTGTGGAGCGGGGAACCGTCGATGTCCACCGCGGTCACCGACACGGAGGACGAGGACACGTTCTTCCCGGCCGCGTCGACCAGCCGGATGATGATCTTGCGTGAGGGTTCGGACGGCCGGTACCGGAGCTCCACGCCGTAGGTCACCACGTAGCGGACGCTCACGGTGCCGACGTTGCCCACCCGGTCGATCGCGGTCGCCGTGAACGAGTGCCGGCCCACCTCGCTGGTGTCGATCGATCCCGGAGCCGAGCACGAGGCCACGCCGGAGCCCGCATCGACGCAGGACACCGAGGCGTCGCTGGCGGCGGACTGGTGCAGCAGGAGCACGGCACCATCGGCGATCCCGGAGAGCACGATCCGGGGCGCGGCCCGGTCGATCCGGAACCCGGCCACCGGGCCCGCCGTGGCGCAGTTGCCGACCGCGTCGCAGACGCGGCGGGTGCCGGTCCGGGCGTTCGCCTCGGCCCTGCCGGCCGGCACGGCGGTGGTCAGCCGGAACGAGCGATCCCCGGCTCGCACCCCGGAGCCGCCGTCGGTCCCCGAGCACCGCACGGACCCGTTCGTGGCCTGCCAGGCGTGCGGTGGCCGTTCGCAAGAGGCTCCGGGAGCCTTGCGGTCGACCCGGAGGTTCTCGAACGGGCCCACCGTGGTGCAGTTGCCGACGGCGTCGCAGACCCGGCGCGCTCCGGTCCGGGCCGCGGCCGTCTCGCGGCCACGCTGGATGCTCGTGCGAAGGACGAAGCTCCGCTCCGCCGCGGCCAGCCCCGACCCGCCGTCGCGGGACACGCAGTGGACCTGCACGTTCGCACCCTGCCAGAGGTGCGTGGGCTGCCGGCAGGTCACCTCGGGAGCGCGCTGGTCCACGTGGATCCCGCCGAAGGGGCCGGCCTGCGCGCAGTTGCCCTCCCGGTCGCACACCCTGCGGGCATCGGTGGAGGCTTCGGCATCCTCCGACCCCGGGGCGACGTGCGTGCTCAGCTGGAACGAGGCGTCGGCGGCCGAGGCCAACCCCGAGCCGGCATCGGACGCCGTGCACGCGATCAGGACGTCGGCGCCTTGCCAACCGAGGGGCGGGTCGTCGCAGCGGATCCGCGGAGCGTCGGTGTCGAGCAGCTGGATGAACGCACCCGTCCCCTCCAGCGCGAAGGCGCCCGGGGCCACCCCCTCCGGTCCCGATACCGTGAGCTCCGCGGTCTGGGGTCCGGTCCTGGTGGGAGAGAAGATCACCTGGATGGCGCACGACCCTTCCGGGGTCAGGGTACGGCCTTCACAGTCGCCGGACGGCACGGAGAACGCGCCCGGGGCCTCCCCGGCGATCCCCACCTCGGAGATCTGCAGGGCCCTATCTCCCACGTTGAGCACGGCCACCGTCTGTGGATCGCTGGAGGAGCCGACCGGTACCTCCCCGAACCCGCCGTCACCCTGGAATTCGATCCGCGGTCCCACCTCGGGCATCAGGCCGTCCAGGATGCTTCGCAGCGACGGGAGGACCTCGGTGGGCACCTGGGCGATCACCGGTCGCAGCGACGAGGTGACCTGGGCGTTGAGAGGGTCGACCGGCACGCCGCGGTCGCTGGCCTGCTGCAGGTTCCGGACCAGCTCCTGGGCCAGGGCGGGGGTCGCCTCGAACCGGTGGTCCTCGATCGCGCTGACCAGTTGGATCAGCGAGCTCTGGACCTCCTCCTGCAGGGGTGAGGAAGAGCCCGGGGTGGGCGCGACCGGGCCGCTGGTGCCGGGCGTCGCCCTCCCGGCGCGGATCGGCTGGTTCGGTGCGGTCCCGCCCGACATGACCAGGAGCACGCCTCCCACGCTGAGGGCCACCGCCGCGGCGGCGACGAACTGCAGCACCCGGAGACGTCCGGGTCCCCGCGGCGCGGCCGACGCCCCGGTCCCGGTGGGGGAGGGGACGGCCGGCTCCACGAGCTGAGCGGCGAGGGCGGAGGCGATGGCCGAGAGGGAGGAGCCCCGCGGGACGAGGGCATCGGCCCCTTCCGGGGCGTTCCCGGCCGAGGCCACCACGATGATGCGGGTGTCGGGCGACGCCGCTCGCAGGGCGTCGATCCGCCCTGCGTTCGCGATGTCTCCGCCCATCACGACGGCATCCGGTCGGTGCTTCCGGACCGCCGCCAGGAGCTCTTCGAAGGTGGCGGCGTGCTCCTGCACCTCGTAGCCGCTCCCCTCCAGGAACGGCCGGACGCCGCCCACGCTCAGGTAGACGTCCCCCCCCGTGACGACCGTGAGTCGTCCGTCGCTCACCCGGTCCCCTCCTGCTTGTCCCAGAATCGTACCGGCCACCGAGGCGCAGACAAGCGGTCTTTCGGACCCTCCTGGGAGGTCGGTCGGGGGCCCTGGTCGGGGGTCGTTCGGACCAGGTCGGGACGGCTACGCCACGGTGGCCAGCCGCTCAGACCGCCCGCTGGACCTTGCCCGCCTTCAGGCAGCTGGTGCACACGTGCAGGCGCTTCGGCGAGCCGTCGACCAGGGCCCGGACGCGCTGCACGTTCGGGTTCCAGCGGCGGTTGCTCCGCCGATGGGAATGGGAGACCTGCTTGCCGAAGAACGGCTTCTTCCCGCAGATGTCGCAGACGGCTGCCATGGCCGAGACAGGGTAGCAGAGGCCCGGTCAGCTCCCCGCCCGGATCTGCTGCAGGCGCCGGGTCAGCAGGTCGGCCGAGATCGCGCCGCTCCAGGTGGACACGACCCGCCCGGTCGCATCGTAGAAGACCGTGGCCGGCTGACCGATGAGCCCCAGCTGGTCGCGGATGGCCCCGGTCTCGTCAAACAGCGATGGGTAGGTCCAGCCGTACCGCTCGATGAACGAGCGGGCCGAGGTCCTGGAGTCCAGGATGTCCACGCCCAGGAACTGCACGCTGGCGCCGAGGTGGCGAGCCGCCGCCGCCAGGTGCGGCGCCTCCTCCCGACAGGGGCCGCACCACGAGGCCCAGATGTTCACCACCACCGGCGTCCCCCGCAGCTGATCGATGAGCTGCCGGTACCGGTCCACGTCGAAGGTCGGCAGCGACAGCGCGTCCACCGGGAGCAGCGCGGCGGTGGTGGCGTTGCTCGCCGGCCGCGATGGGATCGCCGACCCCGCGGCCGGAGGAGAGGAGGCGCAGGACCCCGCGCCGAGGCACAGCACGATCAGGATGGCCGGAGGGCGGGGGACACGCATGAGCCCCATGGTAGAACCCACCCATGGTCATCACGCGGCATCCGATCGGTCCAGGCGCATGGCGCTGACCCTCGGCTCGCCCATCCGGGCGATCGACGCCCGCCTGGCCGGCCGGCGCATGGGATGGAAGGCGAAGGGCCCTCCGGCGAGCGAGGTGCTGGCCGACTCGCTGGGGATCCGGACCGTCGGCGAGCTCCTGGAGCACTACCCGCGGCGGTACATCGACCGCTCGCAGGTGACCCGGATCGGTGACCTGCGGGTGGGGCAGCAGGCCACGGTCATCGCCAAGGTGAAGGAGGTGAAGACGGGCCGGACCCAGCGCACCCACACGGACATGGCGACCCTGAAGCTGTACGACGGCTCGGGCTACCTCAGCCTCGTGTTCTTCAACCAGCGGTGGATCCCCTCCCGGTACCGCGTGGGACACGAGCTGGCGGTGACCGGTGTGGTCCAGCGGTACCGAGGCACCCTGCAGCTCGGCAGCCAGGAGGTCGAGGTGCTGCGGGGCGACGAGCAGGACCTGGTCCACATGGCCCGGATCACCCCGATCCATCCGGCCGCCGAGCACATCAGCACCCGGACGATCCGTGAGCTCATCTACCGGGCCCTCGAGCAGCTCCGTGCGATCCCCGACCCCCTGCCCCGGTCGATCGCGGAGGCCGAGTCCCTGCCCGAGCTGGACGGCGCCGTCCGGAGGATCCACTTCCCCGAGTCCCAGGAGGAGCTGGAGGGGGCGCGCGAGCGGCTGAAGTTCGACGAGCTGTTCTTCCTCGAGCTCGGCGTGGCCTTCCGCAAGCACCGCCTGGAAGCGGCCGAGGAGGGGGTGGCGCACCGCCCCGATCCCGAGCTGGTCCGCCGCCTCCTGGCCACCCTGCCCTTCGAGCCCACGGGGGCCCAGCGCCGAGCGATGCACCGGGTGGGGGAGGCGATGGCCCGTCCCCGTCCCATGAACCTATTGCTGCAGGGCGACGTGGGCGCCGGGAAGACGCTGGTCGCGGTGCACGCGGCGCTCGTGGCCGTGGGCTCGCGCCACCAAGCGGCGATCATGGCTCCCACCGAGGTGCTGGCCGCTCAGCACCTGCGATCCCTGATGGAGCTGCTCCAGCCCCTGGGCGCCGTGCCGTATCCGCCTGCCGCCGGCCGTCCCCCTCCGCCGGCGGTCGCCGGGCGGTCGGGCCACGCCGGGCAGCTCTCCCTCCTGGAGGGTCCCGACGGGTCCGGTGCCGGTCGAGCCGAGCCTCACGACCTTCCCGGAGCCGGGCAGCGGTCGACCACCGGGCCGGCGCTCACCTACGCGCTGCTGACGGCGGCGGTGACGGGCAAGGAGCGAGCGAGGATCCTGGACGGGATCGCGAACGGTGAGGTCGACCTGGTCGTGGGCACCCACGCCCTGGTCCAGGAGGCGGTGACCTTCCACGACCTGTCCCTGGCGGTGATCGACGAGCAGCACCGGTTCGGCGTGCATCAGCGGATGGCGCTGAAGGGCAAGGGCGGCTCGCCGGACATCCTGATCATGACGGCGACGCCCATCCCGCGGACGTTGGCCCTCACCTACTACGGGGACCTGGACGTGGTGGTGCTGGACGAGATGCCCAGGGGACGTCGGCCGGTCCAGACCCGGATCGCGCGCACCGCGTCGGAGCGGGCCCAGGCCTACGCGCTGGTGCGCCGGGAGGTGGAGCGTGGCCGGCAGGCGTTCGTGGTGTGCGCGGCGATCGACGAGGCGAACAAGAGGGAGGTGCGTGCCGCCGAGGCGGAGGCCGAGCGCCTGGCGTCCCAGGTGTTCCCCGACCTGTCGGTGGAGCTGCTGCACGGGCGGATGCGACCGGCGCAGAAGGAGCGGGTGATGGAGGAGTTCCGGGCCGGGACCCACCACCTGCTGATCTCCACGACGGTGATCGAGGTGGGGGTGGACGTCCCGAACGCCACCGTGATGCTGGTGGAAAACGCCGAGCGCTTCGGCCTGGCCCAGCTGCACCAGCTCCGAGGAAGGATCGGCCGGGCCGGGTACGACTCGTTCTGCATCCTGTTCGACGAGAGCGGCGGCGCCAACGAGGAAGCGCGCTCGCGCCTGGAGGCCATGGTTCGGACCACCGACGGGTTCGAGCTCGCCGACGAGGACCTGCGGCTGCGCGGGGAGGGCACCCTGTTCGACATCCGGCAGTCGGGGATGCCCGACCTGAGGCTCGCCCGCCTGGCGGAGGACCTCGATCTGGTCCAGCGGGCCCGCGCTCGCGCCTTCGCGGTGATCGGGGACGATCCGCGGCTCGAAGGGCACCCCGAGCTGGTGCAGGAGCTGCGATCGCGGTTCCACCGCTCCATCGATTGGCTCTTCCATTCCTGAGGCCGGGCACGCCCGGGGGTCCACCGTGCGGCTAGCATGCCGCTCGGTGCGCGTGATCGCCGGTTCCGCCAGGGGCACACGGCTGGCGCCGGTTCCCGGAGGGGTCCGGCCGATGTCCGACCGCGCGCGGGAGGGCCTGTTCTCCAGCCTGGGTGGGGCGGTCCGGGACGCGGCCGTCCTGGACCTGTTCGCGGGCACCGGGGCCCTGGCCATCGAGGCCCTGTCCAGGGGGGCGGCCACGGCCGTCCTGGTGGAGCGGGACCGGGGGGCCCTGGGGACGATCCGGGAGAACCTCGAGCGGACGCATCTCGGCGATCGGGCGAGGGTGGTCCGCGCTCCGGTGCGACGATTCCTCACCGAGCCTGTCAACCGAGCCCCCTTCGACCTCGTGCTGGCCGATCCGCCCTACGACGTCCCCGCCCGCAGCGTGGACGGCGTGCTGGAGGCCCTGGCCCGGGGCTGGCTGGGTCCGGACTGGACCGCCGCCCTCACGCGCAGGGAGCGGAGTTCCATGCCTGTCATTCCGGTAAACTGGCGGCTCACGAGGCGTCTCGGGTACGGAGACAGCCTCATCCTGGTCTACCGCGAGCGTTAGCGGGGGAGGTCCGCATGGGACTGACCGCCCTGTGTCCGGGGACGTTCGACCCAGTGACGAACGGTCATCTCGACATCATCGAACGTGCTTGCCAGCACTTCGACACGGTGGTGGTTGCGGTATTGGAGAACCCGGCCAAGCAGCCGCTGTTCGGTCTCGAGGAGCGGGTCGGCATGCTGAAGGAGGCCACGGCCGACCGGCCCAACGTGGAGATCGACGCCTTCTCCGGATTGCTCGTGGAATTCGCAAGGCGGCGGGGCTCGCAGGTGATCGTGAAGGGGCTCCGGGCCGTCACCGACTTCGAGTACGAGATCCAGATGGCGCAGATGAACCGACGACTGGGGTCGATCGAGACCCTGTTCATGACCACGGACCCGAACTGGTCCTACCTGTCCTCCTCGTTGGTCAAGGAGGTGGCCCGGTTCGGGGGAGACGTCTCGGGACTGGTCCCGTCCGCGGTCGCGGAGCGGCTGGCCGAGAAGCTGGGGGGAGCGGCTTGATGGACCTGGCCGCCCGACTGCAGCAGCTGGAGGACATGGTGAAAGAGGCCAAGTCGATGCCGCTGTCCTCCTCGGCCCTCCTGAACCGCGACGAGGTGCTCGAGCTGCTGGCCGACATGAAGGCATCCCTTCCGGAGGAGATCAAGCAGGCCCGCTGGGTGGTGCGCGATCGCGAGGAGCTGCTGACCAAGGCCCGCCGCGATTCGGAGCGGCTGGTGGACGAGGGGCGCGAGGAGCAGCTGCGGCTGGCCTCCCAGGAGCAGGTCGTGAAGCGCGCGGACGAGGAGGCCCAGCGGATCGTGGGCGAAGCCCGCGAGGAGGCCCGCCAGCTGCGCCTGGAGGCCGAGGACTACGTGGACGCCAAGCTGGCGCAGTTCGAGAACGCGCTGCACCGGGTGAGCGAGGAGCTGGCGACCACCAGCAGCAGCCTGGCCCGAACCGTGGATCAGGTCGAGGTGGGGCGCCAGAAGCTCCACGGGCTGGCCCCGGCGCAGCAGGAGTTCGGCCCGGAGGAACCCTTGCCCAGCGAAGGCGATGACGTGGAGGAGGCACCGTGATGCGCGCGATCGACGTTCGCGATCTGCTCGAGCGTCCGGGGGGCTCGCGCTCGGTCCGCGTGGAGGAGCCGGTCGAGGGCCTCCAGACCGAACTGGCCGACGTCCCCCCCGACGTCCCCATCGCCGGGGACCTCCAGCTGGAGAGCGTGATCGAGGGGATCTTCGTCACCGGCTCCCTCGGCGGCCGCATGCGCCTGCGCTGCGCACGCTGCCTGAAGGAGTTCGAGCGCGGGTTCGACCTGCAGCTGAACGAGCTGGTGGTCCGGGAGCCGGGTCCCGACGACGACTACGGCCTCGGTCCGGACCTCACGCTGGACCCCGAGCCCATGGTCCGTGACGCGGTCCTGCTGTCGATGCCGTTCGCCCCCACCTGCCGGCCCGACTGCCGAGGGCTCTGCGAGCGGTGCGGGGGCGACCGGAACCTCGCCGAGTGCACCTGTGGACCCCGTGTCGACCCCCGATGGGCGGGGCTGGAGGGCTTGGACGAGCTGTTCGACGACCGGTCGGTCGACCGGTCCTGACCGGAAGGGACCCAGGGATGCCGACACCGAAGAGCAGGCAGAGCCACGCGCGCGGCGCCAAGCGTCGTGCCAACTGGAAGGCCCAGCCTCCCACCTATTCCGAGTGCCCGCAGTGCCACCAGCCGAAGCTCCCCCATCGGGTGTGCTCGAACTGTGGGTACTACGCGGGCCGACAGGCGATCGAGGTCGAGTAGCCGCGTGATCGAGCCCGGGTCCGACGAGCCCGGCGACCTGGAGCGTGCGCTCGGCGTCCGGTTCCGGGACCAGGACCTGCGCGAGACCGCGCTCACCCACCGCTCCTACGCCTTCGAGGAGGGCCTGGGCGTCAACAACGAGCGGCTGGAGTTCCTGGGCGACGCGGTGCTCGGCCTGGTGGTGACCGACCTGGCGTACCGGGAGTTCCCCGGGCTGGCCGAGGGCGAGCTGGCGAAGCTCCGCGCGGCGATCGTGAACATGTCGGCCCTGGCCGACGTGGCCAGGGACCTGGATCTGGGCGGCGCGGTCAAGCTCGGCAAGGGCGAGGAGATGAGCGGTGGGCGGGACAAGTCCAGCATCCTGGCCGATGCGATGGAGGCGGTGCTCGGAGCGGTCTACCTGGACCTCGGCCTCGGGGCGGCCCGCGACCTGATCGAGCGGTTGTTCCGCCCGCGCATGGTGGCCTACGTCCGGGGCGAGGGGGAGCGCGACTTCAAGACGATCCTGCAGGAGCTGGCCTCGCAGGACCTCCGGCTGCTGCCCGAATACCGGATCGAGGATCGCGGCCCGGACCATCAGAAGGAGTTCACCGCCACGGTGTACCTGGGGGGCGACGCTTGGGGGACCGGCGTGGGCCGCTCGAAGAAGGAGGCCGAGCAGCAGGCGGCGCACGAGGCGTACGTGAGGCTCTCGGAGAGGGCGCCGGAGGACCCGCCGGAGGGGGGATAGTGGAGCTTCCCGAAGTCGAAGTGATGCGCCGAGACCTGGACAAGGACGTGGTGGGGCGCAAGATCGCGAAGGCCGAGGTCCGGCCCACGAAGAACGCCATGCGCGCGATCCGCCGCCACGCCAAACGCAAGGAGTTCACCGATCGGCTCATCGGTCGCAAGATCGTGAAGACCGAGCGGCGCGGCAAGTACCTGCTGCTGCACCTGGACAACGGCGAAGCGCTCGCCGTGCACTTCGGCATGAGCGGGCAGTTCATCAGGGGGAACAAGCGGACGCCGCTGCCCTCGCACACGCAGGTGGTCCTGACCTTCCAGCAGGGGGGCGACCTGCGCTTCGTCGACCCGCGGACCTTCGGGGAGCTGTTCGTCACCTCGGCGGACGACCTGGGCAAGGTCAAGGAGCTCCAGCACATCGGGATCGACCCTCTGGACGACGTCCTCACCTGGCAGACGTTCGGGGGGCTGCTGGCGCAGCACGCCTCCAAGATGAAGCCCCTGCTGATGGATCAGAGGTTCATCTCCGGGCTGGGCAACATCTACTCCGACGAGGTGCTCTTCGCCGCCGGACTGCGCCACGACCGGATGTCGGATT
>DASQQQ010000357.1:0-7121 GCA_035643355.1 Actinomycetota bacterium
CCGCCTGCCGGCGCCCCCGCGCGAGGTGTGGTGGGCGCTGACCTCGCCCGAGCGGCTGGCGGCCTGGTTCGGAGCCGAGGTCGCGATCGAGCCCCGGGCCGGTGGGCCGGTGGAGGTGCGCTGGGCCGACGGCACCCGCGCCCGCGGGGTGGTGGAGGAGGCCCTCGAGCCCCGTCGGCTCGTGTTGCGGTGGCGACGTCTCAGCGGGGCCGGCCTCGCGATGGCGGTGGGCCCGGCCACCCGGATCGCCTTCGAGCTGCGGCCCCGCGTGGACGGAACCGACCTGGCCGTGGAGGAGGTTCCGGTGGAGCTGGTCTCGGCGCCCGGCGGGTGGGGAGCATGAGCCAGGTGGATGCGGTCTTCGCCGCGTTGTCCGATCGCACCCGGCGCTCCGTGATCCGCTCGCTGTCCGAGCGTGGCCCGACCACGGCCACGGAGCTGGCGGGCGAGCTGCCGGTGACCCGCCAGGCCGTCTCGAAGCACCTGGCCGCGCTGGAGGAGGCCGGCCTGGTGAGCTCGTCCGTCCGGGGGCGGAGCCGCCGGTACCGGCTGACCCCCGGACCCCTGGCCGAGGCGATGGGCTGGATGGCCGACGTGGGGGCCCAGTGGGACGATCGGCTGGAGGCGCTGCGGCGGCACCTGATGACGGGAGGGCCCGAGGGCCGGCGTTGACGCTGCAACATCTGGCGGCTACCGTGCCATCGACCACTACATGTTGTGGGTGATGCCATGCGATGCCCGTGGTGCGGACACGAAGAGGACAAGGTGGTGGACTCCCGGCCCGCGGACCGGGGGTCGGCGATCCGTCGCCGGCGCCAGTGCTTGTCCTGTGGGCGTCGATACACGACCTTCGAGCGGATCGAGGATGTCGGCTTGGTGGTGGCCAAGCGCGACGGGTCCCGCGAGCCCTACCTGCGCGAGAAGGTCGTCTCGGGGATCCGCAAGGCCATCGTGAACCGCCCGGTGTCCGAGGACCAGGTGGCCCGCGTGGTCCAGCGGGTGGAGGAGCGCCTGCGGCGCAAGGGGCCGGACCTGACCTCCCAGCAGGTGGGCTTCGAGGTGCTCTCCGAGCTGAAGAAGCTCGATCAGGTCGCGTACATCCGGTTCGCCAGCGTCTACAAGGGCTTCCAGGAGCTGACCGACTTCGAGCGCGAGCTCGGCCAGCTGCTCAAGAAGGTCCCCGCCAAGCCCCGCAACCGCTGACCACCGCCTCGGCCCCTCCGCATCGGTCGAGATACAATATCTTGTGGTGCGGCGGAACCAAGACCACAAGATATCCGGTCCGACCCCCTTGACGCGAGGGCCCGCCGGGTAGAGAATCCCAAAGCTGTCATTCATGACTTCCCCACGGATCCACGGAAAGGGGGCTTTCCCTGTGGCGACGAACGAGGGGGACGTCGAGGTCATCCGGCAGGGCCTGGCGTTCAAGCGATACTTCACGAAGGACGGGGTCCATCCCTTCGACGAGGTCGAGTGGGAGATCCGGGACGCCGTCATCCCGAACTTCAAGGAGGGCGGCAACGCCTTCGAGCAGCGCGGCGTCGAGTTCCCCAAGGGCTGGTCCCAGAACGCGACGAACATCGTGGCGCAGAAGTACTTCCGCGGCCCCCTCGGAATGCCACAGCGTGAGTCCAGCGTCCGCCAGCTGATCGGCCGGGTCGTGGACACCATCCGCGGCTGGGGCCTGAAGGACGGCTACTTCGCCTCCGCGAACGACGCCGACGTGTTCGCCGAGGAGCTGAGCCACCTCGTGGTCACCCAGAAGGCGGCGTTCAACTCGCCGGTGTGGTTCAACGTCGGGGTGCCGGACACGCCCCAGCAGTGCTCGGCGTGCCAACCCCACGACGCGCTGGTCAGCACGCCGTCTGGCCTGATCCCCATCGGCGAACTGGTCGAGAGGAACGCGGTCGGGACGAAGGTGTTCGACGGGAACGGCGTGACGCGCATCTTGGCGGTCAAGGCGAACGGTCGCAAGGAGGTCCTGCGTATCCACACCAAGGCGGGACATGCGCTCGATGTGACGGCCGATCACCTCGTGTGGAGGAGCTCGCACTCGGGCTCGGGACGCTTCGTCGAGGCGGGGACGCTCCGTCCCGGTGACCTCCTGGAGTGGCACCGCCACGATGCCTACGGGGAGGGGGAGGTCGATCGGCGTCAGATCGCCGAAGCGGCGCTCGCCGGTTGGCTCCAGTCGGACGGGTGCGTCGGCCAGTACGAGGGCGCGAACCGCTCCCTGACCATCGAAGCCATGACGGTGAACCGATGGGAGCACGAGTGGGTCCTCGATGCCCTCGACACGGTGTTCTCCGACGTGCACCGCCACGAGCGAACGGTCGAGACGCAGGATCGCTCGCTGGACTGCCGCAGGGTGCGTCTGTACGGGGAGCCGCTCCGGGACTTCGTGAACCGGTGGGGCCTGCTCACCCGGGGCGTGGACATGCGGGTCCCCCGGCAGCTGTTCACCGCTCCGCAGCCGATCGTCGCCGCCTACCTGAGAAGCCTGTTCCAGGCGGAGGGCTACGTGTCGGTCCGGGTTTCATCCGGCCGCATCGGGCTCGACATGATCTCCGAGGACCTGGTCCGAGACGTCCAGCAGCTCCTGGGCCGCTTCGGGATCTTCTCTCGGGTGGGGTTCAAGTCCGATCGCCGGCCGGACCGGGAGGGGTGCTGGTCGCTGTCCATCGCCAACGTCGGCGACCAGGTCACGTTCGCGGAGGAGATCGGGTTCCTCGATCCCCGGAAGACCGACCGGCTGGAGATGGCGCTGGACCGCGTGGGCCGGACCACCAGGAGCGTGAAACAGCTCCAGATCGCGCGGATCGAGAACCTCGGAACGATGGAGGTCTACGACATTCAGACCGAGAGCGGGGAATACCTCTCGGGAGGCCTCCGCGTGCACAACTGCTTCATCCTCTCGGTCGACGACACCATGAGCTCGATCCTCAACTGGTACGTGGAGGAGGGGACCATCTTCAAGGGCGGATCGGGCTCGGGGATCAACCTGTCCAAGATCCGCTCGTCCAAGGAGCCGCTGGGCGGCGGCGGCACCGCCTCGGGGCCGGTCAGCTTCATGCGGGGCGCCGACGCCAGCGCCGGCACGATCAAGTCGGGCGGCAAGACCCGGCGGGCCGCCAAGATGGTCGTGCTGAACGCCGATCACCCCGACGTGCGCGACTTCATCTGGTGCAAGGCCAACGAGGAGCAGAAGGCGCGCGCCCTGCGCGACGCCGGCTTCGACATGGACCTGGACGGCAAGGACAGCTACTCGGTCCAGTACCAGAACGCCAACAACTCGGTCCGCGTCACCGACGAGTTCATGCAGGCCTACCTGGACGACCGGGACTGGAAGCTCAAGGCCGTGACCACCGGCGAGACCATCGAGACCGTGCGGGCCCGCGACCTGATGCGTGAGGTGGCCCAGGCGGCGTGGGAGTGCGCCGACCCCGGCATGCAGTACGACACCACCATCAACGAGTGGCACACCTGCCCGGCCTCGGGGCGGATCAACGCGTCGAACCCGTGCAGCGAGTACATGCACCTGGACAACTCGGCCTGCAACCTGGCGTCGCTGAACCTGATGAGGTTCGTGGATGTCGACGGCAACTTCGACGTGGCCGCCTTCAGGCACGCCGTCGAGATCGTGTTCACGGCCCAGGAGATCGTCGTGGGGAACGCCGATTACCCCACCGAGTCGATCGGCCGCAACACCAAGGCCTTCCGCCAGCTGGGGCTGGGCTACGCGAACCTCGGCGCGCTGCTGATGGCCCGAGGGCTGCCCTACGACTCCGACGGCGGTCGGGCCTGGGCCGGGGCCATCACCGCCCTTATGACCGGCTGGGCCTACCGGACCAGCGCGCGGATCGCCGAGGTGACCGGGCCGTTCGCGGGCTTCGCGCCGAACCGCGACGCGATGCTCCGGGTGGTCCGCAAGCACCGCGCCGCGGCCGACGACATCGACGGCGAGCTGGTGCCGGAGGCCCTCTTGTCCGCGGCCAAGCAGGCCTGGGACGAGGCGGTGGGCCTGGGGGAGCAGCACGGGTACCGCAACGCCCAGGCCTCGGTGCTGGCTCCCACCGGTTGCCTCGTGGGGGGCTCCCTGGTGCCCACCGAGCGAGGTCTTGTGCGCCTTGGCACCCTGGGTGATCCGGCTGGCGATCGCTGGCAGGAACTGGGTCTCCGAGTGGATACCGACGAAGGGCCTCGTCGTGCCACCAAGTTCTACGTGAATGGGGTCGAAGCGGTGGTGAGCGTCGGGACATCCCGCGGCTTCCGCATCCAGGGGACCCCGCGTCATCGGATCAAGGTGGTCCGCGAGGACGGCTCCTGGGAGTGGAAGCGGTTCGCCGAGCTCGGCGAAGGGGACCTGGTCCCGCTCGCCCTCGATCAGCTCATCGGCCAGCCACAGCCGGTCGAACTTCCTCCCATGCCCGAGGCCCACTGGACGGGGGAGCGGCACGCGGTCGCACCCCGGCGCATGGATCCGGAGCTGGCGGAGCTCGTCGGGTACTTCATGGGTGACGGTTCGCTCCATGCCCGCGGCATCCGTCTATGGGTCGGCCCGAGCGATCTCGACGTCGTGGAGCGCCTGAGGCAGTTGGCGAAGTCGCTGTTCGGCCTGGAGGCGCAGGTGACAGAGCGGGGGGGCTACACGGAGGTCGCCTTCAACTCGGTCCGACTCGTCCTGTGGTGGGAGGCGTGTGGGTTCGCCAAGCGCGAGCCGGTCCCTGGCCGTTCCGGCAAGGGGTACGCACCGCACGTGCCGGACGCCGTCCTGCACAGCAACGACCGCGAGGTCTACGCGGCCTTCCTCCGCGGGCTGTTCGAGGCCGATGGGACCGTCACGGCCGGATGTCCGCACTGGTCGACCACATCGCTGGAGTTCTCTCACGACGTGCAGACCGTGCTGCTGGCACTCGGGTACCCCACCACCCGGAAGATGGACGTCACGGGATGGGGGCGCTCGCCGCTGGCGGTCCTGCGGTTGCTTAACGCCTCGTACGGTGGGCGCTGGCTCGAGGAGATCGGTTTCATCGCCGACCGGAAGAACGCCGCGGTCCACACACCGGGCGGTGGTCGGGCCGCTCGGGCGGACAGGATCCCGATGACCCGCGACATGATCGACCGGCTCGCGCCGGCGAACGACCGGTTGCGCAAGGTCCTGCTCATGGAGACGGGCCGCACGGGGATGGTCTCGCGGAGGATCGCAACTGAGCTGTTCGGGCGGACCCAGGACCCCGCGCTGGGGCATGTGCTGCGGTTCTTCTACGATCGCGTGACCTCGGCCGAGCTCGGCGACGACGAGCTGACGTACGACCTGTCGGTGCCGGAGAACCTCACCTACATCGCGAACGGCTTCGTGAGCCACAACACCATCGGCCTGATGATGGACTGCGACACCACCGGCATCGAGCCCGACCTGGCGCTGGTGAAGAACAAGAAGCTGGTGGGCGGGGGCACGATGCAGATCGTGAACCAGACCGTGCCGAGGGCCCTGGAGCGCCTGGGGTACCAGGCGGACCAGGTCGACGACATCGTCGGCTACATCAGCGAGCGCAACGCCGTGGTCGACGCCCCGCACCTTCGCGAGGAGCACTACCCGGTGTTCGACACCTCGATGGGCGAGCGGTCGATCCACTACATGGGGCACGTGCGGATGATGGGCGCGGTCCAGCCTTTCATCTCCGGCGCCATCTCCAAGACCGTGAACATGCCGGAGGAGGCCACCGTGGAGGAGGTCGAGCAGCTGTTCGCGGAGAGCTGGAGGCTGGGGCTCAAGGCCGTGGCGATCTACCGTGACAACTGCAAGGTGGCCCAGCCCCTGTCGGCGGACCGCAAGACCCCGGCGGCCGAGCCTGTCGAGCTGGCCACGCCGGTGCGCAGGCGCCTGCCGCAGAGCCGCCCCTCGCTCACCACGAAGTTCGAGGTGGGGGACGCCGAGGGCTACATCACCGCCAGCTCCTACCCGGACGACGGCATCGGCGAGATCTTCCTGAAGACCTCGAAGCAGGGCTCGACGCTGTCGGGCATCACCGATGCCTTCTCCATCGCGATCTCGATCGGCCTGCAGTACGGGGTGCCGCTGGAGACGTACGTGCAGAAGTTCATCAACATGAAGTTCGAGCCGTCCGGCATGACCAACGACCCGGACATCCGGTTCGCCACGTCCATCGTGGACTACGTGTTCCGGCGGCTGGCACTGGATCACCTGTCGAAGGAGCAGCGGGAGCAGCTGGGGATCTGGGCCATCTCCGAGCGAAGGGAGATGGCGGCGGCCGAGGCGGCCGAGAAGCTGAACGGGGGTGTCCCGGCTCCCTCGGCTGAGGCTCCGCTGGGCGAGGGCCCGGGCTCCTCGCCGGCCCGCGCCGAGGCCGTAGCTCGGCCCGAGATCAGGGCCGCCGACGCGCCGCTCTGCTACCAGTGCGGCTCCAAGATGCAGCCGGCGGGCTCCTGCTACGTCTGCCCGACCTGCGGATCCACCAGCGGCTGCTCGTAGTGGGACGGAGCGCACGCGGGCCGGCCCGCGTGCGCGGTGGGGGAGGCCATGGATCTGCCCTTCAAGCGCCTGGATCCGGATGCGGAGCTGCCCGGGCCGGCGCACCCGGACGACGCGGGGCTCGACCTGCGGAGCACGGTGGACGTGGAGATCGGCCCCGGCGAGCGGGCCCTGGTCCCCACCGGCGTGGCGGTGGCGATCCCGCCCGGTCACGCCGGGCTGGTGCTGCCCCGATCGGGGCTGGCATCGAAGCAGGGCCTGACCATGGCCAACGCCCCCGGCCTGATCGACGCCGGCTACCGGGGCGAGGTGATCTGCGCGGTGGTGAACCTGGACCGCGGGCACGCGGTGCGGCTCGCCCGAGGGGACCGCATCGCACAGCTCGTGGTGGTGCCCGTGCCTCCCGCGCGGCCGATGTGGGTGGAGGAGCTCCCGCCCTCCGCCCGCGGGGCCGGGGGCTTCGGTTCGACCGGGAGCGGCTAGGGTCCCGTGGGGGCCCCGCGGCCGTGCAGGAGGTCGGGGACCGCTCGGGCGACCGGTTGAAGGGGCCCGCGCCGACCCCTAGACTCGGGGTGTCCCTCGAGGACGCGCGCGGACGTGGCTCAGTTGGTAGAGCACCACCTTGCCA
>DASQQQ010000358.1:0-23746 GCA_035643355.1 Actinomycetota bacterium
CGTCTCAGCTCAAGACCCGCACCTTCCCCCGACCGAGCAGCGCCGCCGGGCTCCCCGATGCCGAGAGCTGGTCCACCTGCGGCAGCCCTTCGCCGAACTCGCCGGGGATGCCGGAGAACACGTGGAGCTCACGGCCGCTATCGTCCACGTATCCGACCCGCACGCCCACGTGGTCCTGGTACGGGTCCTCGGCGAGTTCGCTCTGCGCGAACCCCACCGGCGCGTCCATCACGACCTGGCAGGTCGGGGTGGGGGAAGGAGCGAGCGTGGAACCTCGCCCCTTCCCGCCGCACGACGCGACCAGCGTGCAGAGGGCTAACATCGACAGACCGACCACCAAGGAGGCGCGCCTCACGGGAGCGACTCCGGGATCGGACGGGTGAGTGGGCCCGAGCCGTTCTGGTTCGCCTCCTGTCCCAGGCCCGCATAGAGGCCGCCGAGGCTCCGCACACGCTCGGGCAGGATGGTGGCCGGATAGGCGAACGCCCGTGCCATCTCCGCGAACTGGAGCGCCCCCTCCTGGGTGCGGAACACCGAGACTTGTGCGAAGTCCCCCGAGGCTCCGATCCCCTCACGGAAGCCCTGGAACTGAGCCACGGGCACCACGTAGTACCCGGCCACATCGCCGAAGCTCATCTGCCGGTTGGCGGCTTCGGCCTCCTCGCGCGTGCCGTACACGCCACCCTCCACGCCGACCAGCAGCTCGCCGGCACCCGTGTCGGGCGCCATCTCGGGCCCGAGGGGTTCCGAGCGCTCCGGTCCCGGCGCCGAGAGCCCCGCGGCCGCGAACACCGCGACGCTCGCCATCACAGCCAAACACAGGATGGATCCGATCACCATCCGATGCTTCATCGCCCCTCCCCTCAGTAGCCGAACGCGTACTGGAAGTGCATGCGGTCCCCCTCATTGCCTACCGCTTCTTCAGCCCGAGTACGAACGGTCCGAGTATTCCGTGAGAACGACAACGGGCGGGCCGGTGCCTGTAAATGCTCAGCCGCGCCGCTCCGGTGTGGAAGGCGAGAAGGTGAACGATCAGGGCCTCAAGAACTCTGACGAGGTACGCAAGCTCCGGCCCCCCGCTGCTCCTCGCATTCTGGGAGGCGCCGCCTTGGGATGGGGCGCGTTCCTAGGCCTTGGAATGATTACGGGGATCGTGGCTACGCAGTCCATGTTCGGTGACGTCGATACGGTCGGCACACTTGCCGATTGGGCAGCCGCAAGCACTCTGGTTGTTGTCGGTATCGGCCTTCTTCGGGGCAGATGGTGGGCGGGCGTTGGCGCGTGGGCGACGAGCCTGGGACTCACGGTGTTTGGCGTCTACTGGGCCATCTGGGGAAACTCTGACACCGGACCTGGGGCACCTCTTGCAAACCCCCTAACGGGGGCAGAATTGCCGTGGCCGGTCTTCGTCGTGCCAGGTCTTGTCATCGCGGCGATGCTGCTGCCGAGATCGTCGCGCACGTGGATTCAACAGGCGAGACGAGAGCACCGAGCGTCCAGCCATTAGTTGTGGGGAACTGGCTTATTGGGGTCGCAGAAGTCCAGGCCCCAGCGCCAGCCGTGGTGCTTGAACACGTACGCGAAGTTCTTGTTGAAGGTGCTGGAACAGCTCCCCTGCGGCTCGAAGGAGGCCGAGATGTCCACCGCCATCCCGAACGCGTGGGTGCTCCACTTGGTCGTGCCCTTGATGTACCGGCAGGTGTAGCCCCAGATGCCGCTCTTCGTGTAGGAGCCCAGATGGTCGTTCTGGATGTGCCCGTACACGTCGTTATCGAGGTTGGTCGAGACCCCCCCTTGTCCGAGACCATCTCGGTGGGGTAGCCCCCGAGCTTCTTGTGGAACCGGAACGTGTACGTGACCCCATCGTTCGCCGCCGTCCACGACATCGAGCTGGCGTGCGCCTTCGCGCTGCAGGGCTCACCGAACCGGTTGACGATCTGCGTGTACCCGGTGGGGGTGGCCGGATAGTGGTAATGGTGGTCCCGCCAGCCGGCCCTCGCCCAGTGCCAGCCCACCAACAGCGGGACGCACGCCAGCGCCCCGATGATCCCGAGGGGGAGGAGGATCCGCCGCTTGGAGCGGCGCGAGCCAGAGCCCATGAATGGGCCCATGATCCACCTCCTTGTTCCGCGGGGGAGGCGGGAGAGGGGGCGAGCCTAGCGCCGGCCCGCCCCCGGTTCCGTGATGCGGGTCACATCCTGAGCTACGTGGAGGCGGACCGCGCCTGTCCCACGACTGCCTGGCCGGCCGCCAGCCGGGCCGTCTCCACCCGGAAAGGCGAGCAGGAGACGTAGTCCAGGCCGATCTCGTGGCAGAAGGCCACCGAGGCCGGGTCTCCCCCGTGCTCGCCGCAGATCCCGATGTGGAGCCGGGGGTTCGCAGATCGTCCCTCGTCGGTGGCCATCCGCATCAAGCGCCCCACGCCGGCCCGGTCCAGCGTCACGAACGGGTTCGCCGGGACCAGCTTGCGCTCCTCGTACATGCCCACGAACTTGCCGATGTCGTCGCGCGAGAAGCCGAATCCCATCTGCGTCAGGTCGTTCGTCCCGAACGAGAAGAAATCGGCCACCTCGGCGATCTCGCCCGCCGTGACCGCGGCCCTCGGGACCTCGATCATGGTGCCCCATTCCAGGTGCTCGAGCTCGACGCCTTCGCGGTCCAGCACCTCGCGCGCCGCCGGCTCGAGCTCCTGCCGCATCTGCTCGAGCTCGGGTCGCGTGGCGACCAGGGGGATCATGATCTCGACCTTGGGCTCGCCCCCCTCCTTCTTCACCCGGCAGGCCGCCTCGATGATCGCTCGCACCTGCATCGCGTACAGGCCCGGCTTCACGATCCCCAGGCGGACGCCGCGGAGCCCCAGCATGGGGTTGGCCTCGTGCAGCTCCCGGACCTTCCGGAGCGTCCGCTTGCGCTCCTCGAGCCCAGGGCCGGACTCGTCCCGTACCTCCGACTGGGCCACCTCCACCGACAGCGTCGTGAGGTCGGGCAGGAACTCGTGGAGCGGAGGGTCCAGCAGCCGCACCGTCGCCGGGAGGCCGTCCATGGCCCGGAAGATCCCCACGAAGTCCTCGCGCTGCAGCGGCAGCAGCTGCTCGTAGGCGGCGTGCTCCTCCTCCTGGGTCTCCGCGAAGATCATCTGCTGGACCGCCGCCACCCGCTCCGAGCCCAGGAACATGTGCTCGGTCCGGCAGAGCCCGATGCCTTCCGCCCCTCGCTCCCGGGCGTTCTGCGACTGCTCGGGCGTGTCCGCGTTGGCCCGTACCCGCAGCCCGCGACGCTCATCCGCATGACGCATCAGCCGTTCGAACGCCCTCCAGATCTTCTCCCCGCGGGCGGCCCGGTCGCCGGAGCGGGCGCGCTCCAACACCGACTCCTCCAGGGACAGCTCTCCCACGAACACGTTGCCCGTGAAGCCGTCGATCGTGACGACCTCGCCCTCCTTCACGATGGTGCCGTTGGCCGAGAACGCACGTGAGGACAGGTCGATCTTGATCTGGTCCGCCCCACACACGGCAGGGATGCCCTCGCCGCGAGCCACCACCGCGGCGTGCGAGTTCGTCCCACCGGCGCTCGTGAGGATGCCCTGGGAAGCGACCATCCCGTGGTAGTCGTCCGGTGTCGTCTCGCGGCGGACCAGGATCACCTTCTCGCCGCCCTGTGCCCACCGTTGCGCCTCGTCCGCGCTGAACACCACCTTGCCGGTGGCGGCGCCGGGGGAGGCGTTCAGCCCCTGGGCGATGGGCTGGGCGCCCTCACGGGTCGAGATCACCCGCTTGAACAGCTCCTCGAGGCGGTTGGCGTTCACGCGCAGCAAAGCCGTGTCGGCATCGATCAACCCCTCCTCGAGCATGTCGTAGGCCATCACCCACTCGGCGAAGGCGGTCCGCTTGCCCACCCGGGTCTGCAGGATCCAGAGCTTGCCCTTCTCGATCGTGAACTCGATGTCGCACATGTCTCGGTAGTGGCGCTCGAGCGTGTCCATCACCTGGACCAGGCCCTCGTACGAGGTCGGATCCAAGTCCTTCAGTTCGGCCAGGTGCAGCGTGTTGCGGATCCCGGCGACCACGTCCTCGCCCTGGGCGTTCGGCAGGTAGTCGCCGTAGGGGATCCTCTCGCCCGTGGAGGGATCCCGCGTGAAGGCCACGCCGGTGCCGGAGTCGATCCCGCGGTTGCCGAACACCATGGCCACGATGTTCACCGCGGTGCCGAGGTCGTCGCTGATCTTGTTCTGACGGCGGTAGTCACGGGCGCGCTTGCTGTTCCACGACTTGAAGACCGCCTCGATGGCCAGCTTCATCTGCTGTCTGGGCTCGGTGGGGAAGTGCTGTCCCGTGTGCTCGCGGTAGATGGCCAGGAACTCCCCGATCAACCGCTTCAGATCCTCCGGCTCCAGATCTGTGTCCTTGGCCTCGGGGCCCTTGCGGTCCTTGGCGGCGTCCAGGGCCTCCTCGAACGCGTCCCCGGGCACGCCCATGACGATCTTCCCGAACATCTGGATGAACCGCCGATAGGCGTCGTAGGCGAACCGCCAGTCGCCGTCCGACTGCTTGGCCAGGCCCTGCAGGGAGTCCTCGTTCAGCCCGAGGTTCAGGACCGTGTCCATCATGCCGGGCATCGAGAACTTCGCGCCGGATCGGACGGAAACCAGGAGCGGGTCCTCGACCTCGCCCAGGCGCTTGCCCATGGCTCGCTCCAGTCCCCGGAGGTGCTCCTCGACCTGCTGCTCGAGGCCGTCCGGGAAGCGGTCCTGTTCCAGGTAGGTCAGGCACGCCTCGGTGGTGATGGTGAACCCGGGGGGCACCGGCAGACCCATGTTCGACATCTCGGCCAGGTTGGCGCCCTTGCCGCCGAGCAGGTCCTTCATGTCCTTGTTGCCCTCGGAGAAGTCATAGACGAACTTGGTCATCGGTGCCTCCAGCGCGCGAAGGGTTGGAACATCAAGTCTACGCAGGTCGGCTCCAACGGGCCTCCACGCCGTGCTCGGCGAGAACAGGAAGAGCCGATCACCGGCCCATGCAGGGCCGCGCCGCCTCGACGTCTGCGATCGCTTACACGGTTCTCCGCAAGCGGGCGGCGAGGATCGGCGGGATGCGGGTCCACAGCGCTCGGACTTCTCCCCGCTCGGCGACCTCGGATCCGAAGACCGGCTCCTCGAGAGCGTCGAGGACCAATCCCTCCCCCAGGAACGGTCGAACGAGGTCGGAGAGTGAGCGATCGAAGTACCACTGCGGCTCGGGTTGCCCCTCGATCCCGAACCCGCGGCCGACCTGCGGTTGTGCATACCGAGAGATCTTCACGGCCTCCTCGGTGACGAACCGGTTCGACTCCTGATGCCGTTCCGAGACCATCACCATCGACAGGCTGTTGAACGCCGGGTGCGTGACGGAGAACACGAAGCGCCCTCCCCGACGCAGGAGCTCCGGCAGCACCTCGGCGAGCGGCGCGATGTCGCGCAGGTCCATCAGGCCCATGCTGCACACCGCGGCGTCGAAGGGCGCACCGGTCAGGGCCTGCAGCGCGGTCGCATCCCCGACATCCACCCGTCGGAGCTCTACCGCCGGATCGGTGACGCGCCGGCGGGCGAACCGGAGCTGCTCCTCGCTCAGGTCGACGGCCGTCACCGTGGCACCGGCCTCGGCCATGCGCTGAGCGAGCAGCCCGTTCCCGCAGGCGATCTCGAGCACCCGCTCACCGGCCCGCAGCTGGAGGAGTCTCTCCACCGCGGGGAACACGATCGTCTGCTGCCAGCTGTCCGGCTCCGCCATCCGCCGGTCCCAGTACGCGGCGTTGGCGTCCCAGGTCTCCCGCACCTCATCGGATGTCGGAACCGGTGGTTCGCTCACCCCGCCGCCTTCCGGAGCAGTTCCAGGGTGGGGGCATCGCTCGCGAACAGCACGCGGACGTGGGTCCCGTCGACCGGGAGCACCGTGGCCGCCGAGGAACCCCCGCTGCCGATCCACGACTCCATCGCGTCGGAGAACCCCCGGGCATCCGTGGCCGTGTCCCAGACGGTCGCGAGCTCCATCGCCACCCGGTCGCCCTTGGACCAGGCCCGGTAGATCCCGCCGTCCCAACCGGCCGCCGCCTGGATCGCGACCGCCTGGTCGATCCGCAGGCCGAGCAGAATCGACAGGTACTCCTCCCCCACCTCCATCACGTCCAGGTCCTTCCACCCCGGTCCCAGCTCCGGGGCCAGTTGCGGCACGTCCACGGGGGTGGGCACGTCGTTCGGGTAGCGCTCGGGATGGATCACCTGCTCCGTGGAGACCGGGAAGTGCTGCAGCGCCCCGTCGATCGCCTGCAGCCCACCCCGGGCCGCCATGGCCCGCATGAAGGCCAACCCCGCCGTGTAGGACCAGCTCTCGCTCTGCAGGACGAAGGGCGGGATCCCGGCGGTCGAGGGCCCGCTCTGGAGCCCGATCTGGAGCTGGTCCTTCAGGGACAGGTAGCGCTGGGCGTAGGCGAGCATGAAATAGGTGGCGCTGCCCTCCACCGCGCCGACCGCGGCGCTGTAGGCCTCGTCGTTGCACATCTGCCCCAGCCGGTCGATCCGCGACAGCCCGTAGTGCTGGTCGTCGAGCGCGTGCGTGAGCTCGTGGGCCAACGTGACCCGCTCGAAGGGCGTGGGATCCTCCCCGCCCTGGAAGACCAGCTGCTTGGTGAGCGTGTCGTAGAACCCGATCACCTGGGTCCCGGCGAACCGCTCCAGGGCCGCGCGGAGGTCCGTGCCGGGCGGGATCGCGCCGATCGTCTGCCAGGCCAGGCTCCGCCGTCGGTACTGATCGCGCGGGTAGGAGGACGCGAGCGAGGCCCTCAGCTCCTTCACCAGCTCTGGATGGCTGACCGCCTCCACCTGCAGCGGATCGATGAACCGGAGCTCGCGGACCTGCTGGATCTGTCGCTCGACCGTCCGGATAGCCGGAGGCGTGGGTCCCTCCGGCGTCACCCCGGTGGGCGGGGGCTGGGCCGGACCCGGGCACAGCTTCGCCAGAGCGGCCTGGGCCGACCCCGGACCGTCGGGTGCCGGAGACGGGCTCTCCGGGGACGACGGCAGCAGCGTGGGCCTCGCCGGGCTCACTGACGGTGTCCGAGCCTGACCGCTCGAGCCCGTGCAGGCCGCGAGCAGGAGCGCGGCCGCCAGGAACCACGCGGCGGACCGGCGCCGGCCGCTCATCGGCCTCGGGCCACCACGCTGGCCACGGCGACCACGATCGCGAGTGCGGACAGGACGGCGGAGAACCACAGGAGCCGGATCGAGTTCAAGGAGCCGACCGAGGCGATCGCCAGCGTGATGGCCGCCGCAAGCATCAACACGAAGGCCACCGCGTACAGCTCCAGGCGCCCCCGGCGGGCCGGAGCGGCGTCGTTCACAGGCGCTCCCTCAGGTGGCCGACGAGGCCCTCGATCGGGAGCCGATCCTGGCGCATCGAGTCTCGCTCGCGCACCGTCACCTGTCGGTCCTCGAGCGTGTCGAAGTCCACCGTCACGCAGAACGGCGTGCCGACCTCGTCCTGACGACGGTACCGGCGTCCGATCGATCCGGCGTCGTCGAAGTCGCACATCCAGTGCTGCTTGACGAGGTCGAACACGGCCCGGCCCTCGGGGTTCAGGGCCTCGTTCCGGGACAGCGGCAGCACCGCCACCTTGGTGGGAGCCAGGTCCTTGTGCAGGGCCAGGAAGGTGCGCTTCTCGGTGCCGCCCTTGGCGGTGGGGGCCTCCTCCACCCGGTACGCGTCCAGCAGGAAGGCCAGGACCATGCGGTCCACACCGGCGGCCGGCTCGATCACGTACGGGACGTACCGCTCCTCCTTCTCCTGGTCGAAGTAGCTGAGCTCCTCGCCGCTGGCCGCCGCGTGCGCCTTCAGGTCGAAGTCCGTCCGGTTGGCGATGCCCTCCAGCTCGCCCCAGTCCGTGAACGGGAAGCGGTACTCGACGTCGACCGTGCGCTTGGAATAGTGGGAGAGCTCCTCCCGTTCGTGATCTCGCAAGCGCAGGTGCTCCTTGCGGATCCCGAGGTCCGCGTACCACTGGAACCGCTCCTGGATCCAGTACTCATGCCACTCCTCGTCGGTCCCGGGGACCACGAAGAACTCCATCTCCATCTGCTCGAACTCGCGCAGCCGGTAGATGAAGTTCCCGGGCGTGATCTCGTTGCGGAACGACTTGCCCTGCTGGGCGATCCCGAAGGGCAGCTTCCTGCGACTGGCCTGCTGGATCGTCACGAAGTCCACGAACATCCCCTGCGCCGTCTCCGGACGCAGGTACACAGCGTCGGCCTCGTCTTCCACGGGGCCGATGAACGTCTTGAACATCAGGTTGAAGTTGCGCGGCTCCGTGAACTCCCGGTGGCCGCAGTTCGGACACTTCGGGCCGTGCTCCATGTCCAGGGTGGTCTCGTCCTCCTCGTGGCCCGACTGCGGGGCGTGCCAGCCGGGGAGGTGGTCGGCGCGGAACCGCTGGTGGCAGCTCAGGCACTCGACCAGCGGGTCCGTGAACGAGTCGAGGTGCCCGCTCGCCTTCCAGACCCTCGGCGACATGATCACCGCCGCATCCAGGCCCACGACGTCGTCCCGCAGCTGCACCATGGACCGCCACCAGGCGTCCTTCACGTTGCGCTTGAGCTCGACGCCGAGAGGCCCGTAGTCCCAGAAGGACCGTAGGCCGCCGTAGATCTCGCTGGACGGGAACACGATGCCCCGGCGCTTGGCCAGGGAGGTGATGGCCTCCATGAGGTCGGCCACGATGGGTCTCCTTTCCCGGCCGCTGGCGACGGCCGCTGGCGTGCCAGGAAGTGTACCGGTGGGCCGCGCCCGCCGAGCCCGCGCGTCCGCTCTGTGAGGGCAGGGCCGAACGGCCGATCGGCTTTCCGCCTTCCGGCCGGGTTCCAAGGACCGATTGGGATCGCCCGCACGCGTGGAGTACGATCCGCCCGGGGGAGGCCCATGGAGACCTGCTGGAACTGCGGTGCCAAGCTCTCGCCCGACGTGGAGTGGTGCGGGCAGTGCTACACGGTGATCAGGCTCCAGGGCCCGCTCGGCCGCGAGCGTGACCCTTCCAGGCGCCTGGTGCGCCTCCCCGACACCCAGGCCAAGGCGACCGTGGCGCGGAGCACTGCCACCAGCGTGGGGATCGTCGGCAAGCTGATCTACACGGCGCTGATCGTTGGGGCGGGGGTCGGCATCTACCTGGGCCTCGACACCTGGGTGATCAGCGCCGGCCGAGCCGCGTTCGGCCTGTTGGTCGCGGTGGTGGGCGCCTATACGGTCCTGGGCCTGGTCCTGCTCCGGTACACGTGGCGCCCCTCGCGTCGCCTGGTACACGTGGGCGGAGAGGTCCTCTCGGTGGGGCGGGGTACGGGCCAGCGAGGCATCACCACCCGCCGGTAGGTGACGTTCAGGGGCCCGGCTCGTCGTCGGGGACGGCGCCGAAGCGGCGAGAGCGCTTCTGGAAGTCGCGGATCGCCTCGAAGAGCTGCTCGCGGTTGAAGTCGGGCCAGAAGACGGGGGTGAAGTAGAGCTCGGAATAGGCGGCCTGCCAGAGCAGGAAGTTCGAGATCCGCTCCTCGCCGCTGGTGCGGATGATCAGGTCCGGGTCGGGCATGTCGGGGTGATACAGGCGCCGGGAGATGCTCTCCGGGGTGATCTTCTCCCCCTTCAGCCGGCCGGCGTCGTGGTCGGCCAGGAGCCGCTTCACGGCGTCGGCGATCTCCACGCGGCCCCCGTAGTTGAAGGCGATCGTGAGGGTCATCCCGGTGTTGTATCTGGTCAGCTCCTCCGAGACGTCCATCTCCCGCAGGACCGAGCGCGGGACGCGCCAGTCCCGGCGGCCCATGAACCGCACCCGAACGTTCAGGCGGTGCAGCTCGTCGCGGCGACGCCGCAGAAGCCCGCGGTTGAAGCCCATCAGGTAGCGGACCTCGGCCTTGGGTCGGTTCCAGTTCTCGGTGGAGAAGGCGAACATCGTGAGCCACCGCAGCCCGACCTCGACGCCGCCCTGGACGGTATCCCACATCGCCGCCTCGCCGGCGGCGTGGCCCTCGGTCCGGGGCAGGCCACGCTGCTTGGCCCACCGGCCGTTGCCGTCCATGACGATGCCCACGTGGGCCGGGACACGGTCCCGGTCGATGTCGGACAGGTAGCTCACGTGGTGAGGCTCCGGGCCAGGATCGGGAGGCTCCGCATCCGCCGCTCCAGGTGGTACTCGGCGAAGCCGAACAGCATCGCGCGAGCCTCACGTCGGATCAGGGGATCGACCGGTCCGGCGGTCACGTCGCCGGCCGCCGGCAGATCACAGCTCGCGAGCGAGGCCAGCAACGCGAAGGCCGGGGGCGAGGCGGGCCCCGCATCGAGCTCGGCGCAGTTCGAGCAGACCCCACCGCCCTGGCCGCTCGAGAAGAGCGCCGGCCCGGGGCGGCTGCACACGGCGCACGCGGTGAGGCTCGGATGGAAGCCCGATAGGGACAGCAGCTTCAGGAGGAAGGACTCGGCGACCGCCGCGGGGTCCGACGGACGCCGGTCGAGGGTGCGCATCCCCGCGAGGAGCAGCATGAACAGCCGGAGGTTGCGTTCGTGCTCCTCGGCCACCTTGTCCACGGCCTCGAGCATCGTCTCCCCGGAAGCGAACCGGTCCAGGTCGTCCCGGATGCCCCGGAAGGGGTCCACGATCTCGGCCTGGCTCACCGTGTCGAGGGAGCCCCGCCCCCGATAGACCATCAGGGACACATGGGTGAATGGCTCCAGTCTCGCCCCGAAGCGACTGGTGGTCTTGCGGATGCCCTTGGCCACGGCCCGGACCTTGCCGGAGCCCTGGGTCATCACGGTGACGATCTTGTCGGCCTCGCCCAGCTTCACGGAACGCAGGACGATGCCCTGTTCCTTGTAGAGGGGCATCGCAGGCATCGTACCGTGGAGCGCGGAGGGGGTTCCGGAAGGCGTGTTGCGATGATGTGGAATCGCCGGGACGGGCGCGGGCTCGAGATGCTGCCTCAGGCCCCCATCGGGTGCCAGACGGTCTTGTACTCCTCCAGGGCCGTGATCTGGTAGGGGCTCTGCGCCGTCTCCGAGAAGGGATCGACGTCCGGGCCGCGCACCACGCGCTTCACGTTCTCGGCCGAGACCTGCTCGACCTCGGCCACCATGTCCTCGGGGACGCCGGTGACGTCGATCGCGTTCACATCCATGTGGGCGGCCAGCCACGGGACGAGCTCCCGGGCGAACCCGGTCAGCACGTTGACCACGCCCCCGGGCACATCCGAGGTCGCCAGCACCTCCGACAGCGATACCGCCGGCAGGGGCGCATGTTCGCTGGCCAGCACCACCGCCGCGTTCCCCGAGACGATCGCCGGGGCAAGACGCGAGACCAGCCCGAGCAGCGACTGGTCCTGGGGCGCCACGATGCCCACCACGCCGGTGGGCTCGGGGATGGTGAAGTTGAAGTACGGCCCGGCCACGGGGTTCGTCCCGCCGAGGATCTGGTGCACCTTGTCGGACCAGCCCGCGTACCACACCCACCGGTCGATCGCGGCGTTCACCCCGCGCACCGGGTCGGCCGCGCCGGCGTCGGCGAGCTCGCGCTCGAACTGAGCGCGCCGGCCCTCCATCAGCTCGGCCACGCGGTAGAGGACCTGGCCGCGGTTGTAAGCGGTCTTCCCGCCCCATGCCGGCTGCGCCGCGCGCGCAGCGCGGACGGCGTCGCGTAGGTCCTTCCGGGATGCTCGGGTGGCCCACGCCAGCAGCACCCCGTCGTGCGAGAAGACTTCGTATGACCGGCCGGACTCGCTGCGCGGAAAGGCACCGCCGATGTAGAGCTTGGCCGTCCGCCGGACCGGGACCCTGGCCTCCGCGCTCACGCTGCGCCCCCATCCAGATCGAGGTAGGGCTCCAGCCCGTGGCGGCCGCCCTCACGGCCGAACCCGCTCTCCTTGTACCCCCCGAACGGCGACGCGGGGTCGAACCGGTTGAAGGTGTTCGACCAGACCACCCCGGCCTTCATCCGCTCGGCCATCCACAGGATCCGCGAGCCCTTGTCCGTCCAGATCCCGGCCGAGAGGCCGTACGGCGTGTTGTTCGCCTTCTCCACCGCCTCGGCGGGCGTGCGGAAGGTCAGGATCGACAGGACGGGGCCGAAGATCTCCTCGCGCGCGATCCGGTGCGACTGCGACACGTTCGTGAACAGCGTAGGCCGGAACCAGAACCCGCGCTCGGGCAGCGGACACTCGGGCTGGTAGATCTCGGCGCCCTCCTCGATCCCGCTCTGCACCAGCTCGGTGATCTTCTCCAGCTGGTCGCGAGAGTTGATCGCACCCACATCCGTGTTCTTGTCGAGCGGATCGCCCACCCGCAGGGTGTCCAGCCGTGCCTTCAGCTTGTCGATCAGCGGCTCGAACACCGACTCCTGGACAAAGAGCCGGGAGCCGGCGCAGCAGACCTCGCCCTGGTTGAAGAAGATGCCGTTCACGATCCCCTCGATCGCCTGGTCCAGGGGGGCGTCCTCGAACACGATGTTCGCCGCCTTGCCGCCGAGCTCCAGGGTCAGGCGCTTGCCGGTGCCGGCGACGCTGCGGCGCAGGACCTTACCGATCTCCGTGGAGCCGGTGAACGCGATCTTCGCGATGTCGGGGTGTGACGCCAACCAGCCCCCGGTCCTGCTCCCCGGGCCGGGGATCACGTTCACGACGCCGGGAGGAAGCTCGGCGTCCTGGAAGACCTCGGCCAGCAGCAGCGCGGTGAGGGGCGTGGTGGAGGCCGGCTTCAGGATGGCGGTGTTGCCCGTGGCCAGCGCGGGCGCGAGCTTCCACGCGCACATCAGCAGGGGGAAGTTCCATGGTGTGATCTGCGCCGCCACGCCGAGCGGGCGTGGGGTGCGACCCGGGAAGGCGTACTCGAGCTTGTCAGCCCACCCGGCGTAGTAGAAGAAGTGCGCGGCCGCGAGCGGCACGTCGACGTCTCGGGACTCCTTGATCGGCTTGCCGTTGTTCATCGTCTCCAGGACGGAGAACTCGCGAGAACGCTCCTGCAGCGCCCGAGCCACCCGGTAGAGGTACTTCGCGCGTTCCTTGCCGGGCAGGTCCCGCCAGCGCTCCTCCCACGCCTCGCGCGCGGTGCGGGCGGCCAGGTCGACGTCCTCCTCCCCGGCCTCGGCCACCTCGGCCAGCGGCTCCTCCGTGGCCGGGTTGATGGTGGCGAAGTAGCGGCCCGACTTGGGCTCCAAGAAGCGCCCCCCGACGAACAGGTCGTAGCGCTCCTGGAGCCGCACGATCTCGGTGCTCTCCCTCGAGGTCGCGTACCGCCACGGCACCGGTCGCTCCGAGCTGTGGTCTTCCCCTTCCTCGACGATCCCCTCGCTCATGTCCGTCGCCTCAGTCGATCGTGAAGTAGTCGGGGCCCTGGTAGCGGCCGGTCCGCTCCTTGTCGATCTGCATCAACACGTCGTTCAGCAGGGAAGAGGCCCCGATCCGGAACCGCTCCGGCGTCATCCACTCGGCTCCCAGGGTCTCGTACACCAGCACGAGGTACTGGATCGCCTGCTTCGATGCCCGGATCCCTCCGGCCACCTTGATGCCCACCCGCCGACCCGTCTCCAGGAAGAACTCCCGTGCCGCCTCCATCATGCAGAGCGCGTTCGGCAGGGTCGCGGCCACGCCGATCTTGCCGGTGGAGGTCTTGATGAAGTCGGCTCCGGCCGCCATGGCCAGGACGCTGGCCTGCCGGATCCGGTCGTAGCTGCCCAACTCCCCCGCCTCGAGGATCACCTTCAGGTGGACGTCCTGCGCCGCCTCGCGCAGCGCCACGAGCTCCTCGAAGGTCCTCACGTAGTCGCCGCCCAGGAACAACGAGCGGTTCAGCACGATGTCGATCTCGTCCGCGCCCAGCTCCACGGCCTCGCGGACCTCTCGCACCTTCACGTCCAGTGGGCCGAGACCGCTGGGGAAAGAACCGGCGACGCTGGCCACGCGCACGGACGTCCCTCGGAGCTGGCCAACCGCCACCGGGATCAGGTGCGGGTAGATGCAGACGGCGGCCACCGGTGGGATCGACGGATCCACGGGGTCTGGACGCACGGCCTTGGAGCACATCGCCACGATCTTGCCCGCGGTGTCCGCGCCTTCCAGCGTGGTCAGGTCCATCGACCGGACCGCGAGGTCCAGCGCCCACAGCTTCGACTCCCGCTTGATCGAGCGCTTGCCGAGCGCGGCCGCCCGCTCCTCCAGGCCCACCGCGTCCACGGCCGTGACCCTGGCCACCAGCCGCGAGGCCTCCTTGGCCGTGTACAGGGCGAGCACGGACCCCCGGGGATCGATCTCGGCTGCCTGGGACATGGGGAGCTCCTCCTGGGCCCGGACCGCCATGGTAGCCGAAACGTTGCCGCGGACCGGACCTCCTCACAGACCGAGTCGCCGCAACGCCTTCGGGTCCCGCTGCCACTCCTTCAGGACCTTGACCCGAAGATCCAGGAACACCTTCGTGCCGAGCATCGGCTCCATCTCGCGGCGCGCCTTCGTGCCGATCGCCTTGAGCACCGCGCCACCGCGCCCGATCACGATGCCCTTCTGCGAGTCTCGCTCCACGATCAGGCTGGCGTGGATGCGCGTTATGCCCTCGTTCCGCTCGAGCTCCTCCACCATGACGGCGACCGAATGGGGCACCTCCTCGCGGGTGGCCTCCAGCGCCTTCTCGCGGATCATCTCGGCCAGGCGCGCCTCCAGGGGCTGGTCGGTGACCTCCTCCGCCGGGTACAGCATCGGACCCTCGGGGAGGTGCTCCACGATCAGCTCCCGCAGCAGATCGACGCCGCTCCCGGTCTTCGCGCTCACCGGGACGACCTCCTCGAAGTCACCCAGGTCGGATGCGGCCTGCAGCTGCGGCACCTCCCGGTGACCGTGGACGGCGTCGACCTTGTTCACCGCGCAGAGCTTGGGGCACGAGAGCGGCCGGAGCTGGTGTGCGTAGACGAACGCGTCACCGCGCCCAACCCCGGCCGCCGCGTCCACCACCAGGACCACCGCGTCTACGCCCTCCACCGACCCACCCACGACCTGGTTCAGCCGGGCGCCGAGGGGGGTCCTGGGCTTGTGGAAGCCGGGGGTGTCGGTGAACACCATCTGAGCCTCGGCCGTGGTGCGGATCCCGCGGATCCCCTGCCGGGTGGTCTGCGGCTTGTCGGACACGATGGCCACCTTGTCCCCCACCAGGGCGTTCACTAAGGTGGACTTGCCCACGTTCGGCCGGCCCACCACGGCCACGATGCCGCTACGGAACCCCACCGGAGCTACGCGAGATCCTCGGGCCCGAACGCTTCGGGCAGCAGCTGGGACAGGCGCCAACGCTTCCTGCCCCCATCGCTCGCCTCGCAGACCACGAGCATCTCCGGCCCGAACTCGTGGAGGACCTGTCGGCACCCGCCGCAGGGAGGTGCGGCGTCATCGCCGGCCACCACCGCCACGGCATCGATCTCGCGGTGTCCCGCGGTGACCGCCGCCGCCACCGCCGCCCGCTCGGCGCAGATGCCCTGCGGGTAGGCGGCGTTCTCCACGTTCACGCCGGCGAAGATCCGCCCCCCGGCCAGGACCGCCGCTCCCACCGCGAACCGGCTGTACGGAGCGTAGGCGTTGCTTCGAGCGCCCTTCGCCGCCGCCATCAGGTCGTCCACCGTCTGGTCCGAGACCACCTCGTCACTCGGCATGGGCCTCCGCGTCCTCGGACCCGGGCTCCTCGGTGCGCGTGATCAGCACCATCGCCACGCGGCGGCGCGTGACCTTCTCCGCCTTGAAGGTGATGTTCTGGAAGCCCACCTCCTCGCCCTCTTCGGGGATCGACCCCATGAGGCCGAGCATCAGGCCCCCCACCGAGTCCCAACCGTCGTGGGGCAGTTCCACGTCCAGCAGCTCGTTAACGTCGTCGATGGAAGCACGGCCGTCCACGCGGTACCGGCCTTCGCCGAGGTCCACCATCTCGGGCTCGGCGCGGTCGTACTCATCCTCGATCTCTCCCACCAGCTCCTCGAGCAGGTCCTCCAGCGTCACGAGCCCAGAGACCGAGCCGTACTCGTCGGTCACCATCGCGATGTGGGACTTCTCCTGCTGCATCTCGCGGAGCAGATCGGCCACCTTCTTGGACTCAGGGACGAAGTGAGCCTCGCGCACCACATCGGCGAGGGGCATGTCCTGCTTGCCCTGGTGGATCGCCTTCAGCACGTCCTTCGCGTAGACCAGGCCCAGCACGTTGTCGAGCTCGTCCTGGTAGACGGGGATCCGCGAGTAGCCGTGCTCGAGCACCAGGGCCTGGACGTCGCGCAGTGTCTTGTCCCCCTCGATCGCCACGATGTCCGGTCGAGGGACCATCACCTCCCGCACGATCGTGTCGCCGAACTCGAAGATCGAGAGGATCAGCTCCTTCTCACCCTCCTCGATCTGATCCTCCTCGGAGGCCACCTCGGCCAGGGCGAGGATCTCGCGTTCGGTGATGAACGGACCCTCGGGCAGACCCTTGCCCGGCATGATCACGTTCGCCACCTTGACCAGGCCCGAGGCCACGGGCCCCACCAGCCGCCCGAGCCCTGCGATCAACGGTGCCAGCAGGAGAGCGGCGCGATCGGTGCGCTGGATCACGAAGGTCTTCGGGGTCACGTCGGCGAACACGAAGAGCAGCAGCGTCATGCCTACGGTGGCCACGATCTCGCCCACCCCGCCGTAGAGGCGCACGGCCAGAGAGGTGGCGATCGTGGTGCCCCCGATCGTCGCCAGGAGGGTCAGGAGGAGCACGACGTTGAGGAACGGAGCGGGGTTCTCGGCGATCTTGACCAGGGACGCCGCCCCACGGCGCTTCTCCTCGAGGAAGCGGTACGCGCGGATCCGGTTGATCCGGGTGATCGAGACCTCGGACGCACCGAGGATCCCCACCACCAGGATCAGGATCAGGATCGAGACCAGCTCCAGCCAGTCCCAGCCGCTCACCGGACACGCTCCCTGGTGTACCGGTCCTGACGGGCCCACATGGCCGCTCGCTCCTGCTCCCCCTCGTGGTCGTAGCCCAGGAGGTGCAGGATGCCGTGCACGAGCAGGAGCCGCAGCTCGGCCGCCGGGTCGGCGGGGTTGTTGGCCGCCGCGACCTCCGGAGCGATCACCACGTCGCCCAGGATCCGCACACCGTACTCGTCCACATCCTGCTCATCCAGTGGGAAGGACAGGACGTCGGTGGGCACCTCCTCATCCAGGTACGTAGCGTGGAGCTCGGACATCTCCTCTCGGCCCACGAACGACACCGATAGCTCGCATCGGGTGAGTCCCTCGGCGACCAGGCATCGGCGCGCCAGGGCGATCAGTCCGTCGTGGGCGATCCGCATGGACTGACGGTCGGAGATCAAGATCCGAGGTTGGTCACCGTCGTCATTCATCGGCGGTCGCGTCGCGGCGTTCTCCGTAGACGCGGTACGCCTCGACGATGTCCTGCACGATCTTGTGGCGGACCACGTCACGAGCCCCGAGCCGGACGAAGTCGATCCCGTCGATCCCCTGGAGGATCTCCTCCACCACCACCATGCCGGACTTCTGCCCGGGCGGCAGATCCACCTGGGTGACGTCGCCGTTCACGACGGCCTTCGAGCCGAACCCGAGCCGCGTGAGGAACATCTTCATCTGCTCCGGGGTGGTGTTCTGGGCCTCGTCCAAGATGATGAAGGAGTCGTTCAGCGTACGTCCGCGCATGTAGGCGAGCGGCGCCACCTCCACGGTGCCGCGCTCCATCAGCCGGGGCAGGGAATCGGCGCCGGTCATCTCGAACAGGGCGTCGTACAGAGGCTTCATGTACGGGTCGATCTTCTCGTACAGGGTGCCGGGCAGGAATCCCAGTCGCTCCCCCGCCTCGACGGCCGGGCGGGTCAGGATGATCCGGGAAACCTCCTTCTGCTGCAGGGATCGGATCGCGGTGGCCACCGCGAGGTAGGTCTTCCCGGTGCCGGCCGGACCGATGGCGAAGGTGACCGTGGCCCGCCGCATCGCGTCGACGTACCGCTTCTGGCCGAGGGTCTTGGGAGCGATCCCCCGTCCCCGTCCGGTCAGCAGGACGTCGCCCAGGACCTCGGTGGGGGTGGCCTCGGCTCCCTTGATGAGCTCGATCGACCGTCCGACCGAGGACGTAGTGAGCTCGTGACCCCGCTCGAGCAGCGTGATCAGCTCCTCGAAGAGCAGGCCGACGCGCGTGGCCTCGGGCTGGGGACCGGAGATCGTGATCTCGTTGCCGCGGACCAGGATCTCGGAGTCGAAGGCGGCCTCGACGAGCTTGAGGAGCTCGTCGCGCTGGCCGAGGAGGGCGACCATGCTCTGATCGCCCGGGACGAGGATCTTCACTTGTGCCGTGGTGCTTGCCAAATGGGATCGTCGGGGATCGTCCCCGGTTCCTCCTGTCAAGAAGGGGTCGTCACCGGACGACCCCAGCTGCATCTGATTCTACCTCCACACAACGGCCCCCGCGACTACCCGGGGGGCCAGTGCATCCGCCGGCCCCCCAGGAGGTGGAAATGGAGGTGGAACACGGACTGCCCGGCGTCGTGGCCGGCGTTCGCCACCAGACGCCAACCGGACCCGTCCACGTTCTCCGCCCTGGCGAGCTGGGCCGCCGACTGGGCGACGTCCGCCAGCATCTCGCCGTGCCGATCCTGGATCTCGGCCAGGGAGAGCAGGTGCTCCTTGGGCACGATCAAGATGTGGGTCGGAGCCTGCGGGTTGATATCCCGGAAGGCGACGATCGTGTCGGTCACCCGCAGGACGTGAGCCGGCTCCTCGCCGGCCACGATCCGGCAGAACACGCACGAGCTCTCGATGGGCCTCTGGCTCACGCTCTCGACGATAGCCCAGCCTCATCGCGGTCGGCGCAGCCGAGCCTCGGCGCTCGCGCCCTTGCCGGCCGCCTCTCCCCGGAGCTCGGCCAGCTCCTGGATGAGGGCCCGCTCGCGCTTGCCCAGATCCCGCGGCGTTTCGACGTGAACGGTCAGGTACAGGTCGCCGCGACCCCGACGCCCGAGGTTCGGGATCCCCTTGCCCCGCAGACGGATCACGGAGCCCGAGTCGGTCCCGGGTTCCAGTTTCACCCGTTCTGCTCCATCCAGTGTGGGGATCTCCAGCTCGGCGCCCAGGGCCGCCTGCTCCATGGAGATGTCCAGCAGCGCGAACAGGTCCTGGTCCCGTCGGTCGAACAGCGGGCTGGGCTCCACCCCGATCGTCACGTAGAGATCACCGGGGGAACCGCCCGCCCGCCCGGCGTGACCCTCGCCGGGGACCCGCAGCTCCACCCCGTCCGAGACGCCGGCCGGGATCTCCACCGTCACGGTACGGGCACGCATCACCCGCCCCTCGCTCCGGCACTCGGTGCAGGGGCTGGCGACCTCCTCGCCGGTGCCCTGACAGGTGGGGCAGGGTCGGGCGCTCATCACCGTGCCGAAGATGCTGCGCCGGACGTCCTGCACCTGCCCCGCCCCTCCACACGTGTGGCACCGTTCGGGGGAGGTCCCCGGTTCGGCGCCGTTGCCGCCGCAGCGCTCGCACACCCGCAGGGTCTCGATGTCGATCCGCCGCTCGGTGCCGAAGGCGGCCTCCTCGAAGGTGAGCGATACGCGGACACCCGCATCTTCCCCCCGCTGGCTCCGGCTCCGGCGCTGGGGGCGGCGGCGCCCGAAGGTGCCGGTGCCGAAGAAGGCCTCGAAGATGTCGGCCACGTCGGTGAAGGGGAACATGTCGGGGCCGCCCCCCTGTCCGTACAGGTCGTACTGCTGACGCTTCTGTGGATCGGAGAGGATCTCGTAGGCGGCGCTGACCTCCTTGAACCGCTCCTCTGATCCGGGATCCCCCGAGACGTCCGGATGCAGCTCTCGGGCCAGGCGTCGGTAGGCTCTCCGGATCTCCTCCTGCGACGCGTTCCGCCCCACGCCGAGGATCTCGTACAGATCGGTCGCCATCACGGGTCAGACGCCGAGCTCGGTGGCCAGCTCGGACAGCCGACGGGCCACGGCTCGCACCGAAGCCACGACGTTCACGTAGTCCATGGCGGTGGGCCCCACCACGCCGATCGTCCCGATGGGGATCTCTCCCGAGCGGAACGGGGCCGCAACCACCGAGGCCTCCCAGCCCTCGGTGGTGGGGTGCTCGGCGCCGATCGTCACCGAGACCTCCTCCGAGCCGGCCGAGGCCTCCTTCAGCAGCCTGAGCAGCTCCGATTCATGCTCCAGGGCCTCGAACAAGCGACGCACGGTCTCCCGACGCCAATGGGCGGCCTCGTCCGCCAGGTTGGCCACGCCCCCCACCATCACGTGGGCGCTCCGGGTGCCGATCTGCATCTCCCGCAGGGTGTCGGCGATCACCAGGATCAGCTCCCGCTCCGCGGGGGCAGACTCCCCAGCCATCTTCAGGGCCCGCGCCTGCGCCTCGGCCAGGGTCCGGCCGCGGAACTCGTCCACCAGGTGCCGCTCCAGGCTCTGTACGGCCCTCCCATCCAGGTCCCTCGGTCGATCGACGATCGCCTTCTCCACCCGTCCGTGCTGCCCCACCACCAGCACCATCACCGCGGGCCCCATGTCGACCACCTCGACGCGGAGCAGGGCCTCCTCGGAGAGGCTGGGGGGGACCGCCAGCCCGGCGTACATCGTGAGACGCGACAGCAGCTGGGTGGTGCCCTTCAGCACCTCCTCGAGGTCCAGCATGGTCTCGGCGAAGAACCCGGAGATGGCCCGACGCTGAGGGTCGCGCAGACCCCGGCCGGCCGGCAGCGTATCCACGTACCGCCGGTAGGCATGGTCCGTGGGGATCCGGCCCGCGGACGTGTGCGGATGGGTCAGATATCCGAGCTCCTCAAGGGCGGCCATCTCGTTGCGGATGGTGGCCGAGGACACGCCGAGGCCCGCCTGCTCGGCGATGGTCTCGCTCCCCACGGGCTCGCCCGTGCGGACGTACTGCTCGACCACCGCCCGCAGGATCGCGGTCTTCCGGGACCCGAGCTCCACCTGGTCGGTCATCGCACCAGACAGTGTATTGGCACTCGACCCCCCTGAGTGCCAAGGGACCAAGGGACATGGACGACGCAGGATCTGCGCAAGGTGCGCCACCCCCTCGTGTCGACCCTCGGTAGGGTTCCCGCATCGACAGGGGGGAGGGGCTGGGATGGTCGGTGCGCGAGGCACCGGCCCGGACCTGGGAGCGCTGCGAACCCCGACCACGGCGCTGAACGGTCTTGGAGCTCCCGTTGGCCTGAGTCATCCGCCGGTCAGCGCCAGGACCAGTTCGTTCAGCAGCAGCATGCCTCGTTCGGTGGGCACCAGCGCACCTCCACGGTCGAAAAGAAGTCCATCCTCCAGGAAGGGCCGAACCTTGTCGGGCTCCAGCCACGACGAGGGGACACCCGTCAGGATCCGGAGGCGGAGGAAGACCTCCTCGAGGTACGCGTCGGAGGGATCGAGACGCTCTTCGCCGCCCATCGGCAGCCGGCCGGACCCGACCCGCAGCATGTACTCCTCGGGCGGGCGGACGTTCCACCAACGGCGTTCCCCACGATAGGAGTGAGCGCCCGCCCCCAGCCCCAGGTAGGGTCGGCGCTCCCAGTAGCCGAGGTTGTGGACGCATTCGAACCCCGGCTTGGCCCAGTTGGACACCTCGTAATGCCGGTATCCGGCATCGGCCAGGATCCGGCACGCGATCTCGAACATGTCCGCCTGCACGTCCGGGTCGGGGGCCGGCTCCGCCCCGGCCTGGACCCGGCGCCCGAGCGGCGTCGACGGCTCGATCGTGAGGGCATAGGCGCTCACGTGCTCGGGCTCCAGGTCCACCGCCTCCCACAGGGTTCGCTCCCACGACGCCAGGGATTCGCCGTGGGCCCCATAGATCAGGTCCAGGTTCACGTTCCTGTAGCCGGCGGCGCGCGCATCGCGAACGGCGCGCCGCACCGAGTCCGGATCGTGGATCCGCTCCAGAGCCCCCAGCACGGCTCGGTCGAACGACTGGGCACCCATCGACAAACGCTGGAAGCCGGCCGCGAGGAGGCCCTCCAGCTTCGGCCGGTCCACCGTGTCCGGATTCGCTTCGATCGTGACCTCCGCATCGACCGTCACCCGCAGCCGGTCACGGAGCTGGGCCAGGACGGCCTTCAGGTCGGCGACCGCCAACGTGGTGGGGGTGCCGCCGCCCAGGAAGACCGAGACGATGCGCTCGTCGCTCCAGGAAGGGGCGGCGAGCTCCACCTCTCGGAGCAGCGCGCGCACGTACCTCGGGGCCAGGTGATCCAGTCCCGCGTACGCGTTGAAGTCGCAGTACCCGCAGCGGGTCAGGCAGAACGGAACGTGCACGTAGATGCCCGAGGGCTCGGGCGCCGCTGGACCGGCGCGTGGGCTCCTCGGCCGGCGGACCGCGCCGCTCACGGCCTGGACCCCGCCCGTTGGTCCACCCGGAGGGCGGCGATGAACGCCTCCTGCGGGACGTCGACCTTGCCCACCCGGCGGAGCCGGGCCTTGCCCTTCTTCTGCTGCTCGAGCAGCTTACGCTTGCGCGTGATGTCCCCCCCGTAGCACTTGGCCAGCACGTCCTTGCGCTTGGCCTTCACGGTTTCCCGGGCCACGATCCTCGAACCGATCGCCGCCTGGATCGCCACGTCGAACAGCTGCCGGGGGATCAGCTCACGCAGCCGCTCCACCATCTGTCGGCCGTAGTGGTAGGCCTTGTCCCGGTGCACCACGCTGCTGAACGCGTCGACCGACTCGCCGTGTAGGAGCACGTCCACCCGCACCAGCTCCGACGGCTCGTACCCCCACGGCTCGTAGTCGAGCGAGGCGTACCCGCGCGTGCGGGACTTCAGCTGGTCGAAGAAGTCGAAGATGATCTCGGCCAGCGGGAGGTGGTAGTGGACCTCGATGCGTTCGGTCGACAGGTACTTCATGTCGACCAGCTCGCCGCGCCGTGACTGACAGAGCTCGAGCACGGCGCCCAGGTGATCGGCCGGCGTGATGATCGTGGCCAGCACGGTCGGTTCCTCCACCCGCTCGTAGGTGCCGGGCACCGGCATCTCGCTGGGGTTGTGGACCACGACCACCTCGCCCTCACGGATCACGTGGAACTCCACGTTCGGGGCCGTGGCGATCAGCTCCAGGTCGAACTCGCGCTCCAGCCGCTCCTTCACGATGTCCATGTGCAGCAGCCCCAGGAACCCGCACCGGAACCCGAACCCCAGGGCCTGGGAGCTCTCCGGCTCGTAGTGCAGGGCGGCGTCGTTGAGCTTCAGGCGATCCAGTGCGTCCCGCAGCTCGCTGTAGTCGCCGCCCTCGGCGGGGAACAGCCCGCTCCAGACCATGGGCAGCGGCTCGCGGTAGCCGGGCAGCGGCTCGTGGGCCCGGTCCCGTCCGGCGATCGTGATCGTGTCTCCCACCTTGACCTGATGCACGTCCTTCAGGCCGGTGACGAGATAGCCGACCTCCCCCGGTCCGAGGGAGGGGACCGGCGTGGCCTCGGGCGCGAACACGCCGGTCTCCTCGGCCTCGTCGTCGTTGTCGGCCGCCATGTAGTGCACCTTGGCCCGGGAGGGCAGCTCTCCGTCCTTCACCCGGACGGAGGCCACCACCCCTCGGTAGGGATCGAAGCTCGAGTCGAAGATCAGTGCCCGCAGGGGATCCTCCAGACGCCCCTCCGGGGCGGGGATGAGCTCGATGACCCGCTGCAACAGCGCGCTCACCCCCTCTCCGGTCTTGGCGGAGACCCGCAGCACGTCCGCCGGATCCC
>DASQQQ010000359.1:0-13542 GCA_035643355.1 Actinomycetota bacterium
AGCGCTCGGACCCAACCACCCCATCGCAGAGCGCGACCACCTCGACGTCGCCGATCCGAAGGCTCCCGTGCGGCACCGACCGCGATCGTAGCGCCGACACCGCTCCGGGACGGTGCTCAGGCCCGGGGGCTCTCGATCGTGCCGGTCCGGCGGACGCTTTCGACATCCAGGTCCAGACCGGCCGCCCGCCGCGCCCGCCGCTGGTGCAGCAGGTCGTAGCACTGGTCCAACTGGACCTGGATCTCCTTCAGCCGGGCCCGCTCCTGGGACGAGGCCTCGCCCCGGGACTCCCTCTCGAAGAGCTCGTGCTCCTCGTGGGCCAGCTGGTTGATCTGCACGATGACGTCCTCGTCGTCGGCCATGCGATGACCTCCCGCCCAACCCTACTACCGGGGGCCCGGGCGGGCAGCGATCAGGGCTCGACCGATGCCACCTCGAGCTGACCGCCGGCCAGGTGCTCCTCGCGGGCCGGAGCACCGCTGGGGATCCACCGGTTCGCGATCACCGCCGCGACCAGCAGGATCACGCCGCCGAACGTGAGCGCCTGGTGGAACCCACTCATGAAAGCCTGGCCGAAGGCGTCCACGACCCGCCCGGCGAGCCCGGGGTCCAGCCCGGCCAGCAGCGATGGGTTCAGCGTGCCGTGCGCGGCCGCGGCGGCGATGGCCGCCTGTCGGGCCGGCGGCAAACCGAGGCCGGCCAGCACGGGCAGCAGCGCGCCCTTGAGCGTGGTGGTCAGGATGGTCCCCAGCAGGGCGATGCCGAGCACCCCGCCGACCTCCCGGGACGAGTTCGTCATGGCCGAGCCCATCCCGGCCCGCTGCGGGCCGACCGCGTTCATCACCGCGGCCGTCATCGGTGCCATGGTGGCCCCCATGCCGTGGCCCATGATCACGAAGATCGGCAGCATGAACAGGTAGGAGCTCTCGACCTGGAGGCTGCGGCCGAGCAGCAGCAGCCCTCCGCCGGCCAGCAGCAGGCCGTACGTCATCGGCGAGCGCGAGCCGTGCTGCTGGGCGAAGCGACCGGCGGCCGGCGCGGTGATGATGATCATCAACGTCATGGGAAGGAACCGCACCCCCGCCCCGAACGCCGTGTAGCCGTGGATCAGCTGCATGTACAGGCTGAGGAAGAAGAAGGCGGCGAACATCCCCAGCGAGATGGCGAACGCCACCGTGTTGCCGGCTGAGAAGGCGGGGATGCGGAAGAACCGCAGCGGCATCATCGCGTGCGGGGCGCGCAGCTCCCACAGCAGGAAGGCCGTCCCCAGCAGGGCGAAGCCCACGAACGAGCCCACGATCTGCGGGTCGATCCAGCCCAGCTGGTTGGCCTCGATCAGCCCGTAGGTGGCCGAGAACAGCGCGCCGGTCCCCAGGATCAGACCCGGGATATCCAGACGCCGTTCCATCTCCGACACGGACTCGCGCACGGTCCGGATCCCGATGGCGAACGCCACCACCCCGACCGGGACGTTCAGGAAGAACACCGACTGCCACCCCAGGTGCTCGACCATCAGCCCGCCCACCGTGGGACCCAGGGCCAGGGCCAGCCCGGAGATGCCGGCCCACAGGCCGATGGCCCGGGCCCGCTCGTGCGGCGGGAAGGTGACCGTGATGATCGATAACGTGCCCGGGATCAGCAGCGAGGCGCCGATGCCCTGCACGGCCCGGAAGACGATCAGCTGCTCGGTGCTGCCGGACAGGCCGCAGGCCAGCGAGGCCAGTGTGAACACCGACAGCCCGAGCAGGAAGGTGCGCTTGCGCCCGTAACGATCCCCGGCGATCCCGCCGGTCAGCATCAGCGAGGCGAACGCCAGCGTGTACCCGTCCACGATCCACTGCAGGCCCGAGACGCCGGCGCCGAGTTTCTCGCTGATCTTCGGCAGGGCCACGTTCACGACGGTGTTGTCGAGCATGGCCATGGCCAGGGCGAAGCACATCGTGAGGAGGACGATCACCTTCTCGCGGGCGTTGTCCCCCTCGAATCCGAGCAGCGCCAAACCGAACTCCTTCCCGAACGGGAGCCAGCCGGCGGGCCCGGCCAGACGATCGACCCAGGATACGTGTGAAGCGTGACAACCCGCCGGACGGGCTCGGTTGTTCCCGAGGGTCCGAGCTCCTCGGCCGGCGGGCGATCCTCAGGTCCGCCGGTAGATCCGGATCGACACCGGGACGAAGAAGGCCAGGATCATGCCGATCCATATCCCCGACTTCCAGATCAGACCGAAGGTGGACTCCCCGATCGAGGAGATGTACATGCTGCCCAGGGTGAAGCCACGCAGCGTGTTGGCCCAGATCGTGACCGGGTTGTTGCGGGCGAAGACCTGCAGCCAGCCCGGCATGCCCTGGGTGGGCACGAAAGCCGAGCTGGCGAAGGTGAGGGGGAAGATCCACACGAAGCTCGCCGCCTGGACCGACTCGAGGTTCTTGATCGCCAGGCCGATCGCGGCCGAGATCCACGAGAACGCGAAGCCCACCAGGACGGCGAGCCCGATCCCCAGCACGGCATCCACCAGGCCGGCCCGGAACCGGAAGCCCACCAGGTAGCCCACCGCCGTCATCAGCAGGACCACGAACAGGTTCCGGAACAGGTCGGCCGTGGTCCGCCCGGCCAGAACGGCCGAGCGGGCGGCCGGCAGCGACTTGAACCGGTCGATCACGCCGGCGTTGATGTCCTCCGCCAGGCCGATCCCGGTCTGCGTGGCGCCGAAGATCGCCGTCTGCACGAAGATCCCCGGCATGAGGTACGCCACGTAGTCGATGCCCGGCGGGAGCCCGGTGATGGCACCGCCGAACACGTACCGGAACAGCAGCACGAACATCACCGGCTGGATCGTGGAGAACACCAGCAGGGTGGGGATCCGCACGTAGCGGAAGAGGTTCCGGCGGGTCAGGACCAGGCCGTCGTGGATCGCCCAGCTCGCGCGCATCCCCACGCCACCCAGCCCCTCGGTCCGACGGGTCGAGACGCTCACGATGCGTCTTCCCGCGCCGCCCGGCGCCCGCGTCGCCCGCGGCTCGGCTCGGCCTCCGCGGGCGGCTCCTCGGCCGCGTGCCCGGTGAGGGCCAGGAACACGTCGTCCAGCGTGGGTCGTCGCAGCCCGATGTCCGCCAGCTCGATCCCGGCCGAGTCCAACCGGCGGACCGCCTCGGTCAGGATGGCCGTGCCCTCGGCGCCCACCGGAACGGCGATCTCGCCGGTGTTGTTGTCGGCCTGCCCGCCGCCGGGGCCCAGGCCGAGCACCGCGCCCGCCGCCTCGGCCACCCGGCTCCGATCGGCCACCCGGAGCGCGAGGACCTCGCCCCCCACGCGGCGCTTCAGCTCGTCGGCGGTGCCCTCCGCGATCACCTTGCCCACGTCGATCACCACGATGTGGTCGGTCAGCCGATCGGCCTCCTCCAGGTACTGCGTGGTCAGCAGGAGCGTGGTCCCGTCGTGTACGAGCTCGCGGATCACGTCCCACATGCCGATCCGGCTCCTCGGGTCCAGGCCGGTGGTGGGCTCGTCCAGGAACAGCACCTCGGGCCGGCCCACCAGGCTCGCCCCCAGGTCGAGCCGGCGGCGCATGCCGCCCGAGTAGGTCCGGGCCGGCCGGTTGGCGGCACCGGTCAGCTCGAAGCGCTCCAGGAGCTGCCCGGCTCGTCGGTGCGCCTCGGCCCGAGGGAGGTGGTACAGGCGGCCCACCATCTCCACGTTCTCCAGGCCGGTCAGGTTCTCGTCGATCGCGGCGGCCTGCCCGGCCAGGCCGATCGACCGCCGGAGCGCCTCGGCCTCCCGGATCACGTCGTGGCCCGCGACGACGGCCCGTCCCTCGTCCGGGGCGAGCAGGGTGGTGAGGATCCGCACCATCGTGGTCTTGCCGGCCCCATTCGGCCCCAGCAGGCCGAGCACCGTGCCCGGCTCCACGCGCAGATCCACGCCGTCCAGCGCCTGGACCTCGCCGAACCGCTTGCGGATGCCCTGGGCCCAGATGGCAGGTTCGCTCACACGTCGCTCCCGGTGGGATGTCCGCGCATGCTACCTGCCCGGGCCGCAAGCGACGACGCTCTACGGCTCGCGCGCCAGGATCCGGGCGAGCGATCGGTGCGCGGCAGCCACCTCGGATAGCCGCGGCTCGGGGATCGAGCGGTGCCCGTACCGCACGTCCTCGTAGGCGCGGGTGAGCTCGGCGAAGCTCGCGGCGCAGACGGGGAGCGCCGCGGCCACCTGGGCCGCGAACTCCGCCGGCGTGAGCGAGGGTTCCTTGTCCAGTTCGCGTCGCCGCAGGAGCTCCAGCGTCTCCGCGTACCAGCGACGGACCGCTTCGGCGGGCGGCGCCCGTCGGGATCGGGGCGAAGGAGCGGGCGTGGTCCCCTGTGGCTCGATGGGCTCGCTCGTCACGGTCCCTGGCTGCCCGACCGGTTGCCGGGCGGAGTTCGGCGCGGGGCGGAGCCGGCGGACGAAAGCGATCAGGACCAGGACCAGGAGGGCGAAGGCGAGCAGGCCCAGGATCCGCTCGACCGGCGAGCCGCCGCTCCAGGCCGCGTGGGATCGGTCCAGGTTGGACACGTGCTCGCGGAACGAGCGCAGCAGGCTCCGGGCCCGGCTGGGATCCACGTGCAGCCGGTCAACCAGCCAGAAGATCGGCCGCGCCAGCTGCGCCATTAGGTAGGCCAGCCCGGCGGCCACCCCGCCCACGACCGTCTGCGTCATGCCGCCGATCCGCTCCAGCAGCCCGCCCCGGACCCCCAGCCCGATGGCGGCCACCATCGTCGCGGCCAGCGCACCGATCAGCGCCAGGGCCCGGCGGAGCCACCCCGCCCGCGTCGGGTCCGACAGGTCCCCCGACGGATCCGAGGTCCAGACGATCGCGGCCCGGCTGGCCAGCGAGGCCGCGAAGAACAGCGGGACGATGGCGATCAGCAGCGGCCGCCAGTCCCGTTGCGGTCCGGTGGCGAGCACGGTCTCCACCATCAGGGCCACGGCGCCCCATCCCATCGAAGCCGAGATCGGCTCGCGCCAGTCCCGGAACCCGAGCATCACCGCTCGGGCCGCCACCAGCAGCAGGACCACCACCAGAAAGACCTCCCGGTTGAGGTCCCCCCGGCCCACGGACAGCCCCAGGACCACGGCCGCGGCTCCCGCCACCGTCGGCACCTCGGCCCGCGTCCGCAGGGCGCACGCCGCGACGGTGGTCGCGACGAAGACGAGGATGAAGGGCAGGGCCAGCGCGTTCACGCTCATCCCCACGCTCCCGGACTGGTCCAGGACCAGGTGCACCGGCAGGTAGACCAGGCCGGCCTCGGCCAGTGCGGCCAGGCCGCAAGCCCGGAGCTCCCGGCCCGTGGGGGGCGGCACCGCCCGCGTGCCGATCACGTCACGCCGACCTCCGGCGGCGACAGCAGCACCACCTCGGACCCTCGGCGTCGCAGCACCTCCATCTCGTACCTGAGGGAGGCGCCGGCCCGAGGCGAGATCACGACGATCGTGGTCCGCCCCGGCAGGTGCCGGGTGGCCTCGCGCAGCACCGGACCGAGATCGTTCGTGGGCTGGTTCGGCATGCGCGCCAGCGCGGCGAACAGGGCCGCCTCGTGGCCCGGCGACGACGAGGCCCGGACCCGCAGTGGACCCCGCCCTCGGCGCAGGTGGGTGTTGGCCACGAGTCCGGTCCTCCAGCCCGCCCCCATGGCTTGACGGGCCAGGAAGCTGGTCCAGCCGATCGTCTCCTCGGCCATCTCCGCATCCACCGCGTACCAGAAGGGTTCCCCGTTGGCCACGTCGATCGCGAAGAGCACCTCGGCCGACCGGGTGGGCTCGTACCGCTTGGTCACCAGCCGCCCGGCGTGTCCGGTGAGCCTCCAATGGACGTGATGCATCGGGTCGCCCGGCTCGTATTCGCGAACCCCCGCGATGTGCTCACGGTCCTCGAACAGCCGTGCCGCCGGTGCCGGCCGGCCGAACGGCAGCCGGCGTCGGAGCCGGAGCGGGATGGCCACGCGGGGCTCCGGCATCACGAGGAGCGGTCGCTCGGGGAGGAAGCGACGGCGGACCGGGGTCAGATCGAAGGGGTCGGACAGCTCCACGTCCAGCTGCTCCAGCCAGTACTCGCCCCGCTCGGTGGTGACCACCGGGAGCCGGAGGGTCACGTCCGCCCAGCCGGCGATCGACAGCCGTCGCCGATGGCCCCGGAGCGCCGTGGGCTTCGGGGCGGGCTCGGGCAGCAGGCCGGGGGGGAAGCGGGCCACCACCCGGACGATCGGCAGGGGCAGTCGCTTCGCGTTGCGGATCTCGACCCGTAGCTGGACCTCTTCGCCCAAGAAGGCCCGCGCCGGCTCGAACCCGACCGCCACGCTCACGCCGCTCCATGCCCCCCGGGCCCACAGGGATGCCGCCCCGGCCAGGGCGCCCACGGCGGCCGCCCACAGCAGCAGGGTCAGCTCACCCCAGGCGGTGGCGAACAGCGCGGCAAGGATCGCGACCCCGAGGACGATCCGCCGCCGTTCCCGGCTGTCCGTGTCAGCCCTCCCGGAGCTCCGTGGGGACCGGAACCGACCGCAGGACCTCGGTCAGGATCTCCTCGGCGCTGCGGTCTCGGATCCGCGCGTCGGTGGTGGGAACCAGGCGGTGCCCGAAGACGGGAGCGGCGAGGCGCTTCACGTCGTCGGGCAGGACGTACCCGCGCCCGTCCAGGAGCGCCAGGGCCCGAGCCGCGTCGCCCATCTGCTCGACGGCGCGGGGGCTGGCGCCCACCGCGAGCTCGGGATGGTCCCGGGTGGCCCGGGCCAGCCCCAGCACGTAGGTGCGGACCTCGTGCTCCAGACGGACCGTGCTCACCGCCTTGGACAGCGCTCCGAGATCCGGGATCTGCGGCAGGGGTCGGTCGGGCAGGCTCCGCTCTTCGGGAGAGGTCATGAGGATCCGCTCCTCGTCGCGCTCGGCCGGGTAGCCGAGCCGGACCCGGAGCAGGAAGCGGTCCAGCTGCGCCTCCGGCAGGGGGAACGTGCCCTCGAGCTCGATCGGGTTCTGGGTGGCCAGGACGAAGAAGGGATGGGGCAATGGGTGCGTGGCCCCGTCCGCCGTCACCTGCCGCTCCTGCATGGCCTCCAGCAGAGCGGCCTGGGTCTTGGGGGTGGCCCGGTTGATCTCGTCGGCCAGCAGGAGCTGGGTGAAGATCGGTCCGGGCCGGAACTCGAACTCCTGGGTCCTCAGGTTCAGCACCGAGGTCCCGGTGATGTCGGTGGGCATCAGGTCGGGGGTGAACTGGATCCGCTGGAAGGACAGTCCGAGCAGGCCGGCCAGCATGCGGACCAGCGTGGTCTTGCCCACCCCGGGAACGTCGTCGATCAGCACGTGGGAGCCGGTCAGGATGCCCACCAGGATCAGACGCAGCGGTTCCTGGACCCCGAACAGGCGCTCCCCGATCCGCTCGCCGAGCGATCCGAACAGCGCCCGCGCCGCGTCCGCGTCACCCATGCCAGCAAGGATAGATGCCTGGTCGCGGGGCCGGCCTGCCGCCGGGCCTCACCGGTCCATTTCTTGTAATCCCGCTTACAATCCTGGAATACCCGTCCCGGGTGGGTCGTTGTTGCAGGTGCAAGGCATCGAGCCGGGCCGGGTGCTCGGCCGTCGCCGGCACGCGAGCACACACGAGGAGAACAAGGAAGCGACATGGCCACACTCGACACCCACGTCCTGCCCCTGCTGCCGCTCACCACCGGCGTGGTCCTGCCCGGCATGGTGGTGACCCTCACCATAGAGTCCGACGAGGCCCGCACGGCCCTGGCGGCGAGCGAGTCATCGGGCGGCGAGCTCCTGCTCGTGCCCCGGGTCGGTTCCCGCTACGCGCGGATCGGTACGGTGGCCAAGGTCGAGGACGTGGGACGGTTGCAGTCCGGGATGGAGGCGCTGGTGATCCGGGGCCTGCACCGCGCCGTGGTGGGCAGCGGCGTGGCCGGGACCGGCGACGCCACCTGGGTCCAGGTGGAACCGCGGTTCGACCCAGCCGAGGTCGGCGAGCGCGCCCGGGAGCTGGCGCGTCAGTACCGGGCCACGATCGAGGCTCTGGTGGAGTCCCGCGGCATGCCCCAGGTCCGCGAGTTCCTCCGCGGCATCCGTGAGCCCGGCGCGATGGCGGACACGTGCGGTTACTCACCCGACCTGTCTTTCGAGCAGAAGGTGGAGGTCCTGGAGACGCTCGACGTGGAGCAGCGGCTGGAGAAGGTCCTGACCTGGGCCCGCGACGTCCTGGCCGAGGCGCAGCTGAAGGACAAGATCCGCACCGACGTGCAGGAGGGCCTGGAGAAGAACCAGCGTGAGTTCCTCCTGCGCCAGCAGATGGAGGCGATCCGCAAGGAGCTCGGCGAGGCCCCCGAGGAGAACGTGGTCGAGGAGTACCGGGCGAGGATCGAGCGAGCCAACATGCCCGAGGACGCGCGCAAGGAGGCCGAGCGCGAGCTGGGCCGGCTGGAGCGGACCTCGGAGCAGTCGCCGGAGTACGGGTGGATCCGCACCTACCTGGACTGGATGACCGAGCTGCCATGGGATGTGCGAACCGAGGACAACCTGGACATTGCCGATGCCCGGCGGATCCTGGACGAGGACCACACGGGCCTGTCCGACGTGAAGGACCGCATCATCGAGTACCTGGCGGTGCGCAAGCTGCGCGAGGAGCGGGGCATGGGCCCGGCCGCGGGCCGGGGCTCAGGCGCGATCCTCACCCTGGTCGGTCCCCCCGGCGTGGGCAAGACCTCCCTCGGCGAGTCCGTGGCGCGCGCGCTGGGGCGCGGGTTCGTCCGGGTCTCGCTGGGCGGGATCCACGACGAGGCCGAGATCCGGGGGCACCGGCGGACCTACGTGGGCGCGCTCCCCGGACGGATCGTGCGAGGGCTGAAGGACGCGGGCACGAAGAACCCCGTGTTCATGCTCGACGAGATCGACAAGGTGGGCTCCGACTGGCGCGGCGATCCCTCCAGCGCGCTGCTCGAGGTGCTGGACCCGGCCCAGAACCACACCTTCCGGGACCACTACCTGGAGGTGGACCTGGACCTCTCCGAGGTCCTGTTCATCGCCACGGCCAACGTGTCCGAGACGATCCCCGGTCCGCTGCTCGACCGGATGGAGGTCATCCGCCTGGACGGCTACACCGAGGATGAGAAGGTGGCGATCGCCCGCGATCACCTGCTCAGCCGCCAGGTGGAGCGCAACGGCCTGAGGGCCGACGAGGTCGAGGTCACCGACGACGCGGTCCGACAGGTGGTGGTCGACCACACGCGGGAGGCCGGGGTACGGAACCTGGAGCGCGAGCTCGGCAAGGTGCTCCGCAAGGTCGCGACCCGGCTGGCCGCGGGCGAGATGCAGCCCCCGGTCACGGTGGGAGCGGCACAGGTGCGCGGGTACCTGGGACGGCCCAGGTTCTTCTTCGAGGCGGCCGAGCGGACCAGCGTGCCCGGGGTGGCCACCGGTCTGGCGGTGACCGGGACGGGCGGCGACGTGCTGTTCATCGAGGCCACGCGGATGGACGGGGAGCCCGGGCTCACCCTCACGGGACAGCTGGGTGACGTGATGAAGGAGTCCGCCGAGATCGCCCTGTCGTACGTGCGCTCCCACGCGGCGGACCTGGGGATCGCGCCGGGGGGCCTGAAGGGGCGGTTCCACGTCCACGTTCCGGCCGGGGCGGTGCCGAAGGATGGGCCGAGCGCCGGCATCACGATGGTCACCGCGCTGGCCAGCCTCCTGACCGGGCGACCGGTGAAGGCCACCGTGGGCATGACCGGCGAGGTCACCCTGCAGGGACGGGTCCTGCCGATCGGCGGCGTGAAGCAGAAGGTGCTCGCGGCCCATCGGGCGGGCCTGCAGGAGATCCTGCTGCCCCAGCGCAACGAGGGCGACCTGGACGACGTGCCGGAGAAGGTCCGTGAGCAGATCGCGTTCCACCCGGTGGCCACGGTCGAGGAGGTGCTGGCGCTGGCGCTCTCCGAGGGCGTGGAGGCGCGTCCGGCGGCGTGAGCCGGGTAGGTTCGGACCTCGGACCACCGACCGCGAAAGGAGCCTGATGGGTGCCTCGGCCTCGGGGACGTTCACCATCGCCGGTGAGCTCACCGTCAACCGCCTCGGTTTCGGAGCGATGCGGATCACCGGGACGGGCATCTGGGGCCCGCCGAAGGACCGTGACGAGTGCATCCGGGTGCTCCGCCGGGCGGTGGACCTCGGCGTGAACCTGGTCGACACCGCCGACTCCTATGGCCCGGACGTGAGCGAAGAGCTGATCGCCGAGGCGCTCCATCCGTATCCCGGGGAGCTGGTGATCGCGACCAAGGGCGGGTTCCAGCGTCCCGGGCCGGACCGCTGGGAGGAGGACGGCCGGCCCGAGCACCTGCGGGCGGCCTGCGAGGGCTCGCTGCGGCGGCTGCGGGTGGAGCGGATCGACCTGTACCAGCTGCACCGGATCGACCCCAAGGTGCCGGCCGAGGACCAGCTGGCCACGCTGCGCGACCTCCATGCCGAGGGCAAGATCCGTCACATCGGCCTGTCCGAGGTGAGCGTGGAGCAGCTTCGGCTGGCGCAGGACGCCATCCCGGTGGCGAGCGTGCAGAACCTCTACAACGTGCGGAACCGCCGCTCCGAGAGCGTGCTGGAGGTCTGCGGAGCCGAAGGGATCGCCTTCCTGCCCTGGTACCCGCTGAACGTGGGCAAGCTCACGCGCTCGGGGAGCCCGGTGGAGGCGGTCGCCTCGACGCGCGGGGCCACGCCGGCGCAGGTCGCGCTGGCCTGGTTGCTGGCTCGCTCGCCGGTGATGCTCCCCATCCCGGGCACCTCCAGCGTGGCCCACCTGGAGGAGAACGTCGCGGCGGCCGAGCTCCACCTGTCCCCCGACGAGGTCGAGTCGATCGGCGCCGTCTAGAGTGGAACGGTGATCCGGCTCGACCCCTCCGATGCCACCCTCGCGCACGCGGACGAGCGCCTGCGGACCGAGCTGATCGCCTGGTTGACGACGGTCGGAGCCGACGGCACGCCGAAGTCCACGCCGGTGTGGTTCCTGTGGGACGGCAGGGACCTCCTGGTCTACTCGCGGCCCGGGAAGCCCAAGCTCCGGAACCTGGCCAGTAACCCACACGTGTCGGTGCACCTGGAGGGCAACGGGCTGGGTGGCGACAACGTGATCCTGGAGGGCGTGGCCCACCTGGACGACGGGGCCCCGCCGGCCGACCGGGTCTCCGAGTACCTGCGCAAGTACCGGGACCGGATCGCCCAGGGCGGGTGGACGCCGGCGAGCTTCGCCTCGGACTACACCGTCCCGGTCCGGATCGACCCCACCCGGATCCGGGTCTGGTGAGGCCATGCGGGCGCTGGTGGCCTCGGGCGGTGGGGTTGAGCTCCGCCAGGTGCCCGAGCCGGAGACCGGCCCCGACCGGGCGCTGGTCCGGGTCCGATCGGTCTCCCTGAACCGGGGGGAGTGCGCCGCCCTCCGCACCGCCGAGGACGGCTGGCGACCCGGATGGGACCTCGCCGGCGAGGTCCTCCGGGCGGCCGGAGATGGGACCGGCCCTCCCGAGGGCGCCCGCGTCGTGGGGTGGGTGAACGGCGGATCGTGGGCCGAGCTCGCGGCCGTGCGGACCGATCACCTGGCGCCGGTCCCCGATGAGCTGGAGCCCGAGGTGAGCTCGACCCTGCCGGTGGCTGGCCTGACCGCTCTCGGCACCCTGGCGCTCGGGGCACCGCTCCCGGGGCGCCGGGTGGCCGTGACCGGCGGAGCGGGGGGCGTGGGGCGGTTCGCGGTCCAGCTGGCCCACCGGGACGGCGCTCACGTCACCGCTGTGGTGGGCCGGCCGGAGCGGGCCGAGGGCCTGCACGAGCTCGGGGCCGACGAGATCGTTGTGGGCCTGGAGCCCGAGGGTCCTGCCTTCGACCTGATCCTGGAGTCGGCCGGGGGAGCATCGCTGGCGGCGGCCGTGAGCCGGGTCTCGGCCGACGGGATGATCGTCACCTTCGGGAACTCCTCGAACGAGCCCGTCACCTTCGACCCACGAACGCTGTACCGCAAGGGTGGACCCCGGATCGTGGGCTTCTTCGTGACCTGGCTCCTGGAGCGCGGGCGTATCGGTGCTCGGGAGCTGGGCTTCCTGGCCCGGCTGGTCGCGCTCGGCCAGCTCCGCTCCGAGGTCGCCCTGAGGACCGACTGGTCGGACGCCGCCTCGGCGATCGGTGCGCTGATGGACCGCCTGGTCGACGGCAAGGCGGTCCTGTCCATCGGGTAGCGCTGCCGGCTCCGGGACCGAGCTCCGCCGCCGCGCCCGGAGGACTCAGGTGACGTGGGCCACGTGCTCGTCGAGCGGGTCGTCGCCGACCGGGGCCAGTTCCTCCACCTCCAGGGTGAGCGCAGGGGCGATCGCGCCCACCGCCCCGAGTCCCGCCCACAGCGGCTCGAGCATGCCCTTGGGGACCTCATCGCCGATCGGGATCTCCAGGAGCGTGTGGTCCTCGTCCGTCTTCACGATGATCCGGCGGACGACACGGCCGGCCATCAGCCGCTTGACCGTGACGACGAGCTGCTCGCCGGTGACGCGGATGCTCCGCCAGCGGACCTCGCGTTCCATGTCGGCCCTCCTCGACGGCCAGTATCGATCCCAGCGCGGGTTGGGCGAGGGGCCCCCCGGACCGCGGTTCGCGGACCGACCGACCCATGTGGGTCAAATCGTGAGCTCGCCGCACATCTCGTCGAACACGGCGGTGTGTCGGTCCACGTCCTCCGCCGTGGTGGCCGGCGACATCAGGGCCATGTTGTGGAAGGGCGTGAGCAGCACGCCCCGGTTCAACGCGTACAGGTGGGTGAACCGAGCCAGCTCGTGATCGTCGGCCGCCGCCGCCCGGCCGCCCGTGGTGGGGGGCTCCGGGCAGAACCAGTACTCGGCCCGGCACCCCAGCCGCTGCACCTCCCAGGGCAGGCCGTGGGCATCGATGCCGGCCTTCACGCCCTCCGCCCATCGAGCGCCGAGCTCGATCATCCGCTCGAACGCCTCGTCCGTCAGGACGTTCTCGAGCGTGGCCCTCATGGCCGCCAGCGACAACGCGTTCCCCGAGAGGGTCCCGCCCACGCCGCCCACATCCGTGGAGGGCAGACCGTCCATGTACCACTGGACCCGCGAGGCCACCTCCTCGCTCATCCCGTAGCAGGCGGCGGGGACGCCGCTGGCGAGCGGCTTGCCGATCGTGAGGAAGTCCGGCTCCAGGCCCCAGGCCTTGGTGGCGCCGCCGGGGCCCGCGCAGATCGTGTGGGTCTCGTCGATCACCAGGTACGTGCCGTAGCGACGGGTGAGCTCGCGCAGGGTCTCGTGGTACCCGGCCTGGGGGAGCACGATGCCGATGTTCGTGAGGGCCGGCTCGGCCAGCACGCAGGCCACGTCCTCGTGCGCCAGGGCCTCCTCGAGCGCGGCCGGGTCGTTGAACTCGACCACCCGGGTGGTCATGGCCGGGTCCACCGCGGGCCCGATGTTCCCCGGCCGGATCGCCGATCCGGTCCCGTCGTCGGTGGTGACGATGATCGTCTCGTCCACCGAGCCGTGGTAG
>DASQQQ010000360.1:0-9229 GCA_035643355.1 Actinomycetota bacterium
GTAGCCCGCCATGCGCACGCTGGCCGGGTTGGTCCCGTGCGAGGAGTCGGGGATCGCCACCCGCCGGCGCGGGTCGCCCTGCCCCGTGTGGTGCGCCCGCATGATCAGCAGACCGGTCAGCTCTCCACAGGCCCCGGCGGGAGGCTGCAGGGTGGCTCGTGCCGTCCCGGTGATCTCGCATAGCGCGCGCTCGAGGCGCCACAGCAGCTCCAGCGCTCCCTGGACGGTGGACGCCGGCTGCAGCGGATGCACGCGCTGGAACCCGGGCAGGGCCGCCGCGGCCTCGGCCAGCTTGGGGTTGTACTTCATGGTGCAGGAGCCCAGCGGGTACATGCCCGTGTCCACCCCGTAGTTGCGTTGCGCGAGGCGCGTGTAGTGCGCGACCAGGTCCCGCTCCGCGACCTCGGGCAGGTCCGGCGGCTCGACCCGGGTCTGATCGGGTGGCAGGTCCCGCTCGGGCACGTCGAGCGCGGGCAGGCTGTACGCGCGCCGGCCCGGCCGCGAGCGATCCCTGATCGTTCCCTCGGCGGAGGGTGGATCCTGGCGGCGCACCGGTGCGCCCCTCACCTCAGCACCTCCCCCATCGCGTCCGCGAGCCCTTCGATCTGGTCCCGGGTACGCTGCTCCGTCACTGCCACCAGCAGGCCGTGGCCGTCGCCCTGGGGTAGCGGCACCCCGGCCAGGAACCCTCGCGCCACCAGGTCCTCCACCACCGATGACGCCGGCCGGGGCAGCCGCAGGACGAACTCCTTGAAGCACTCACCCCCCGGGAACATGGGCTCCACGCCCCGGATCCGGGTCAGGCGGTCGAGGGCGTACGCAGCGCGGGCCGCGCACTGACGCCCCAACTCCGCGAGCCCCTGCGGGCCGAGCCATGCCAGGTAGACGGTCGCGGCGATCGCCATGAGGGTTTGGTTCGTGCAGATGTTCGATGTGGCCTTCTCCCGCCGGATGTGCTGCTCCCGCGCCTGCAGCGTGAGCACGTAGCCGGTGCGACCGTCCACGTCCAGCGTCTCTCCCACGATCCGCCCCGGGAGCCGTCGCACGTCGTCCAGGCGGGTGGCGATGATCCCCAGATACGGGCCCCCGAAGCTCAGGTGGTTGCCGAGGACCTGGCCCTCGGCCACCGCGATGTCCGCCCGGAGGTCCCCGGGAGGGGCCAGGACCCCCAGCGACAGCGGATCGAAGACCTGGATCGCCCGAGCGCCGGCCGCGTGGGCGGCTCCGAACAGCTCCCGGGCCGGCTCGAGCAGCCCGTAGACGTTCGGGTGCTGGACGATCAGGCAGGCGACGTCCGGACCGAGGGGCGGGTCGCCTCCCCGGCCGTCGGGCACGTCGAAGATCTCGGGCTCGTACCCGGTCCCTCGCCCATAGGTGCGAAGGGTCTCCACGTACCGCGGGTCCATGGCCCCCGAGACCAGGACCCGTCCACGTCCGGGGGCCGACCGGGCCAGGTTCACCGCCTCCGCCAGCGCCGTGGCACCGTCGTACAGGGAGGCGTTCGACACGTCCATCCCGGTCAGCTCGCAGATCATGGACTGGTACTCGAACAGGGCCTGGAGCACGCCCTGTGACAGCTCGGGCTGGTACGGCGTGTACGAGGTGTAGAACTCGGAGCGTCCGGCGAGCGACCACACGACGGCGGGCACGTAGTGGTCGTACGCGCCTCCTCCGGCGAAGCACACCAGGTCCTCGGTGCCGCGGTCGCGGGCGGCCAGCGAGCGCAGGTCGGCCAAGACCTCCATCTCGGAGACGCCCTCCGGCAGATCCAGCGGACGCTCCAAGCGAACGGAGGCGGGGATCTGCGAGAAGAGTGCGTCCAGGGAACCGAGGCCGCAGCGGGCCAGCATCTCGCGTACGTCCTCGTCGGTGTGCGGCGCGAACCTCATGGCTCCGGATGCCATCCTAGCGATGCGTTCGCGATCCGCCCGATGACACGGGCGTGCTCAGCCGGAGACGTCCTCCAGCCCGTACTTCGTCACCAGGGAGAGGTAATCCCGCTGGTAGAAGATCTTGCAGTTGACGCCCGGGTACAGCTCGCGGAGCCTGCGGACCTTCCGGTTCTTCTTCGTCACGAGCTTCTGGTTCAGGGTGGTGATCTCGATGTACAGGTCGTACTGGGGCAGGTAGAAGTCGGGCGTGAACCGTTGGATCACCGCCCCGTGCTTGTCCCACTCGAGGTCGAAGGACGTGGGCTCGTACTCCCACTCGATCTGGTAGAAGTCCAGCAACCGGGCGAACTGCTGCTCGGAGGCATGGGCGAATCTGACGGTGTCGCTCTTGAGGGCCGGCAACGCTGCGCCGGTGCTGGCGGTGGTCACACGCCTCCGGCCCGAGCGACCGGGCGACCCCGCTTCTTGTCGCTCTTCGCGAGACTTCCCTCGAGTTCCGTCCATACCCTGTCCACGGCGATGGCGAAGACCCCCTGGCCTTTGGCCAGCAGGTCCACCACGGCCTCCGGCGACTCCACCGAGTAGATACGTGTGCCGTCTGAGACGAGGGTGGTGCCGAGCGCCGGTTCCTTCAGCTCCTTGAGCGTGCCCATCGCCTTGCGGATCTGCTGGAGGTTGACCCCCGAATCCAGCATCCGCTTGATGAGCTTGAGGGTGGCCAGGTCTCGGAACGAGTACAGCCTCTGCGTTCCCGAGCCCTGGGCATCCTTCACGGAGGGCCGCACCAGCCCCGTGCGGGCCCAGTAGTCGAGCTGCCGATAACTGATGCCGACGATGCGACATACCTCGGGGACGCGGTAACCTTGCTCGGCCATGACATCTCCGTAATTACGTAGACGTTCGTCAGGCTAGTTCCCCGCCGCACGAGTGTCAATCACCCCAGGGAGGCGACGGGAACCGCATGCGGCCTCTGAGGGGGCTTGACAGGTCCGCTACTATCCGGGGCCGTGGTCCGGGAAGGCGCCCAGCGTTCGCCCGTCGCACGTCGGCGGTTCCTGATCGTCATCCTGGTGACCGCCCTCACGACCCTGCTGGCCGTCGGTCCCGCCACGGCCAAGACGCCCCGCAAGCGGCTCTTCGCGATGTTGAACGCCGCCCGTCAGTCGCACCACCGTCGCCCGGTGAGGTTCAGCCTCAAGCTCTCGGACACCGCGAAGCAACACACGCGCCGGATGGTGCGCCGGGATCAGCTCTTCGACGTGCCCAACCTCTCCCAGGTGCTGGCCCCCTTCAACTGGTCCTGGGGAGGGAGCGTGGAGGGCTGCGGGTCGACCCTGTGGGGGATCCACAAGGCGATGATGCATCACGCTGCGCACCGGCGGATCATGCTGGCTCCGGAGGCCCGGCGGGTGGGCATCGGCGTGGTGAAGACGACCGACAGGACCTCGTGCGGTCGGAACGTCTTCTGGGTGACCGAGATCCTCTACGGCTGAGCCCGGGGGTCAGCTCAGCAGGATCAGCCGAAGTCCTCGGGATTCACATTCTCCAGGAACTCCCGGAACTTCTCGACCTCCTCCTCCTCGTCCCCGCTGGGGATGAGGATCGAGGCCTCGTTCAAGACCTCCTCGTTGGCGAAGATCTTGCACTGGATCCGTACGGCCAGCGCGATGGCATCGGACGGCCGCGAGGAGATCTCGAACGACGTTCCGTTTCGCTGCATGTTGATGATGGCGTAGAAGGTTCCCTCTCGAAGCTCCGTGATCACGATGCTCTGCACCTGCACGGAGATCTCCTGGAGGATGTTCTTGAGCAGGTCGTGGGTCATGGGGCGGGGGGTGACCACCCCCTGCATGGCCAGCGCGATGGCGGCGGCCTCCGCCTGTCCGATCCAGATCGGGAGGAACCGTTCTCCCTCCGCCTCCCGCAAGAGCACGATGGGCTGGTTCGTGGGGAGCTCGATGCGGACACCGGCGAGGTTCATCTCGATCATGGCTCAGTCACCGAGAGTATCCCCGGGCATCTGCTCCGGCAACCTACCCGCCGGCCTCCTCGGTGGACGGGGCGACCTTCTCCCCTGCCGGTGGGACCGGTCCTTCCTCCGGCCCGGTGAGGAAGGGCAGGAGAGCATCGGGATCCGCCTCCAGCGCGGGGATGTCGTGGATGGCCAGGATGTCCGGGATGTTGCGGTACCGCTCGTGGAAGTCGAGCCCGTAGCCCACGACGAACACGTCGGGGCAATCGAACCCCCGGTACCGGATCTCGAGGGGAGCGATGCGGCGCACGGACTTGTCGAGCAGCGTGCACACCTGCACCGAAGCCGGCAGGCGCGACTCCAGCACCGAGATGAGGTAGGAGAGCGTGAGGCCGGTGTCGATGATGTCCTCCACCACGAGGACGTCCCTTCCTCCGATGTCCTCGTCCAGGTCCTTGACGATCCGCACCCGGCCCATGGACTCGGCGGCTCCCCCGTACCGAGAGATGGACATGTAGTCGACGGACAGGGGCAGGCGAACCTGCCGGATCAGATCGGCGAGGAACAGGGAACCGCCCTTCAGGACCGAGATGAGGACGGGCGCGCGCCCTTCATAGTCCCCGGTGATGGTGCGGCCGAGCTCCCAGGTCCGCCGGCGGATGTCCTCGCGTCCGAACAAGACGCTGGCGACCTCCGACATCCCGGGTACCGATCGTAGCAGAGGGATCAGTCGAACAAGGCCGACAAGATGCCGGCCACGGCCCTGGCCACCGATCCGGCCCCCCGACGCCACCATGGCCCCGGATCCGGGGGCGGTGGCGGTGGGACCCGCGTCGCCAGCAGCGGAACGTTCCCCAGGCGGAGATCGCCGGCCCAGATCTGCAGGGTCCCCACGCGGTCCCCGACCAAGGGTGGGAAGCGGACCCCGGGGTCCACCACGATCCGGCGCCGCAGGGGAGCATCGGTGGGAACGAGGCCCGAGAGCCCCCGCGCCGTGGAAACGTCCACCTCTCGCCCGTCGATGCGCACCGTCCCCATCCCGGTCCTCCCGGTCACCAACGCGCGGTGCTCGAACGAGGTGAACCCGAAGTCGAGGAGGGCCGCCGCATCGGAGAAGGGCTCGCCTGGCTCCCCCAGGACCACCGCCACCAGCCGGAGCCCGTCCCGTTCGGCCGCGGCGACCACGCAGAACCCGGCGGCGCTCGTGTATCCGGTCTTCACCCCCGAGGCGCCCGGATACAGCCACAACAGGACGTTGCGGTTCTGCACCCGCCGCACCCCTCTTCCCGGGCCCGGGATGTCGTGGAACTTCGTCGCCACCACCTTGGCGAACAGCGGTTGGCGCAGGGCGACGCGGGTCAGGCGGGCCAGGTCGATGGCGCTCGAGTAGCCCGCGTCGTCCAGGCCGTTGGGCGAGGCGAACCGGGTGTCGCGCAGCCCCATCCGTCGGGCCCTGGCGTCCATCGCCGCCACGAACGCGTCCACCGATCCCGCGACATGGTCGGCGAGCGCCACGGCGGCGTCGTTCGCCGATTGGAGCAGCAGGGCGTACAGGAGCTCCTCGACGGTGATCCGCTCGCCCTCCCTCAGGCCCAGCTGGGAGACGCCGACGGTCTGGCGGGGGACGGCCGCGTCCGCCCCCACCACGACCGGCTCCTGGGGGTCGGAGCGCTGGAGGACCAGGAGCGCGGTCATGATCTTCGTGAGGCTGGCGATCGGTCGATGGGCCCGCCCGGCCTGCTGGAACAGGACCTGGCCGCTATCGACATCGATCAGGGCAGCCGAGGCCGCGTGCAGGGTGGGCGGCTCCGTGGAGGGCGATGGGGTTGCCAGCGCCGTGGGGAACGGTGAGGGTGAGGTCCCGCCGCCGGGGACCGGCACCGGCGTAGGGGGCGGGACCGAGGAGGCAGCGGCGGCGAGCCCGGGCGCCGCGATCAGGACCAGGAGCACGAGCCAGGGGGCGATGCGGCGGGCGGCCCGGGAGCTCGACATCGGATGGACCTCTAGGGGGTCGCCAGGTACTGGCGGAGGTTGTTCCGCAGCAGGGCCTGCTTCAGCTTCCGCGAGGCCCTGGCCAGCTCGGTCAGGGAGGCGGTGGCCAGCTTGCGGGCCTCGGGGTTCCGCTGCCGGAGCTGGGGCATCACGATGGTCTCGAAGAAGGCGGCCTCGCGCTCGGCGAAGTGTCGGTACATCGTGAGGTGCCGGGGCTCCACGCCGTGACGGAAGAAGTCCTTGACGATCGACAACACCACGTAGTCGTCCCCGTCGTAGTAGCGGGCCGACTCGGGGCCGTGCCGACAGACGAGGCCGAAGGACTCGAGCTCCTCGATCCGCTCCTTCTCCACGCCGGTCGCGGCGGACATCTCCTCGAGTGACATCTGCAGCCCGGTGGGCGGTTCCGCCAGCTCCTCCCCCGCTTCCTTCTCCCCCTCCTCGGATGCCACCTCGACCTCGGGCTCTCCCGCCTCCTGCTGCAGCAGTCGCTCCTTGATGACCTTCAAGGGCAGGTACTCGTCGCGCTGCATCCGCAGGATGTCCTTCAGCCGATCCACGTCCTTGCCGTAGAACTTGCGGTAGCCGGAGGGGGTCCGCTCGGGTTGGATCAATCCCTCGGACTCGAGGAAGCGGATCTTCGAGATCGTGATGTCGGGGAACTCGGTCTTCACCGAGACCAGGATCTCGCCGATCGACTGGTAGTTGCGGGTGGGCATGCTCGTCACTCCTCTGCCCGGAAGAAGGTCAGCCGGAACTTGCCGATCTGAAGCTCGTCCCCCGAGGCCAGCTTCGACATGTCCACGCGCTCGCGGTTGACGTAGGTCCCGTTCAGGCTCCCGACGTCGTGGATGAAGAACTCGCTCCCCGATCGCCGGATCTCCGCGTGCTTGCGCGAAACGGTCACGTCGTCGAGGAAGACGTCGCTCTGGGTGTTCCGGCCGGCCGTGGTGACGTCCTTCTCGATCAGGAAGGTGGAGCCCGCGTTCGGCCCGCGGGTGACCATCAGCAGGCCCTGGCCGGGATCCAGATGCTCTCCGGGGAAGGGGAACTCCTCTCCCGCCTCCTCCTCGACCTCCACCGGAGCGATGCCCAGGGTGCTGTCGTCTTGGAGGGGAGCCCCACAGTTCGCGCAGAAGCGGGCCCCGTCCTTGTTCGGATGTCCACACCGGGTGCAGTACAAGCTCGCTCGCTCCTCGGGGCGAAGCTCGCGCTCAACGTGGAGGTTGGCGCCGAGTCTCGACCCTCGACCGAAGCTGGACGTTAGCGCAGCGCGGCAGCAGGGTCAACCGACCGCGGGAGGAGCGGTGGTGCGCAAGGACCACCGGCTACCCTTCACCCGCCTCCTGCACGAACCGCTGGTACGCCGCCGCATCCATGAGCGATCCCAAGCCGCTCGCCTCGGCCACTTCCAGGACCACGAGCCAGCCCTGGTCGTAGGGCGACTCGTTCACCAGCTCGGGCCGCTCGTCGAGCAGGGGGTTGCGCTCCACCACCGTGCCGCTGACCGGCCCGTACACGTCCGAGACCGACTTGGTGGACTCCACCTCGCTGAATGGCTCCGAGGCGGTGACGGCGGTCCCGACCTCGGGGACGTCGACGTAGACCACGTCGCCCAACGCGTCCTGCGCGTAATCGGTGATGCCCATCCGGACCCGGCCGTTCCCCTCGTCACGGACCCACTCGTGCTCCTTCGTGTACCGGAGATCCTCGGGGAACTCCATCGTCTCCTCCCTCGATCAGCGGCGTGCGGGCGTCGCGGCAGTGACCGTATCACGCGCGAGCCGGCCCAGAGACGTCGGCGCCGCGAGCGGCCAGGGCCCGTCGCAGGTCTCCGACGTACAGGCCCATGGCGACGTAGTACTCGAGGATGCCGACGCCGAAGCAGGTCCAACCGAAGGCCAGGAATCCGGTGGCGAACGCGTAGCCGAGCGTCCCCCACGAGATCGATCCGATGGCCAGGAGCACGCCGAACGTGGCCACCTTGCCCACCGTGCGAACGTCGATCCGGACCTGACGCATGAAGATCGCCGCCGAGGCCACCCCGAGCACCAAGCCGTCACGGACCAGCACCAGCAGGGCCGCCCAGAGGGGGAAGGCACCTCGGACCACCAGAGCCACCAGCCCGGCGGCGATGGCGAGTCGGTCGGCAGTCGGGTCCAGGATCTTCCCCAGCTCCGAGACCTGACCGATCCTGCGGGCGATCGCGCCGTCCACCCAATCGGTGGCGACCACCACGGCGAACAGGACGAGTCCGGAGAACGTCGTCGGTCGATGCACGATGAGCAGGACGAAGACCGGGATCAGCACGATCCTGGCCATCGACAGGACGTTGGGCACCGTCAGGAGCGCCTTCGATGCCTGCGGTGAGCCGGTCTGACCAAGACGGCCCGTCATGGCGCGGAACCTATCACGGCGCCCGCCGATCCCAGGTACTAGGCTGCGCGGCCATCTTGACCTAGACTAGGGGCTCGCCGGACCGAGGCCTCCATGCGCACCGAAGCCTTCGGTAACGGCTCAGGGTGGCCCGGGCTCTTCCTCCCCGGGCCACCTGTCTGTGTGGGCCATCCGCACGGCGGGCTCGACCTTGGGAGTCCCTCCCGCTCCAGTGGAGGGTCGGCCCGGGGCATCATCAGACACGACTCGAGGGTCGCCGTGCTTGGGTGACCTCATGGGGACCTGGCGTTCGGGCGGGAGGGGACCTGGAGGGACGCGGGCGTGCGCTCCGGTCGGTCGGGCCGGCCGGATTTGAACCGGCGACCTTCTGACCCCCAGTCAGACGCGCTAACCAAGCTGCGCCACGGCCCGTGCGATCGATTGTACCGGGCCTCGCCACCCGCGGACCGGCCTCGCTCCCCTCGCTCGCTCAGGCTCCTGCGCGCGGTGGTTTCGGGCGGAAGCGGAGCCTGATCGGGATCCCCTCCAACCCCAGCTCCCGGCGCAGGCGGTTCTCCAGGAAGCGCTGGTAGGACCGATCCGGGGGACGACCGCCGAACAGGATGAAGGTGGGCGGGCCGGCCGCCACCTGGGTGGCGTACCGGTACCGCACGCCGCCGGGCGGCGGACGCTCCTCTTGCGCCGCGCCGAGGAGGCGGTTCACCTCCCCCGTCGGGACACGCGTCGACCATCGGCGGTCGAGCTCGAGGAGCCCGTCCGGGAGCCGGCCGATGCCTGCGCCCGTCGTGGCCGTGGTCCGTGTCACGGTGGCCCCGGCGAAGACGGTGATCGCCCGAGCGAGCTGCTGGTAGGTGCGGTCCCGCTCGTCCACGAGGTCCCACTTGTTGGCGACGATCGTCAGCCCGCGACCGAGATCCATCACCCGCGCGGCGATCCTCCGATCCTCGCCGGTCATCCCCTCGCTCGCGTCCAAGAC
>DASQQQ010000361.1:0-2294 GCA_035643355.1 Actinomycetota bacterium
ACGAAGATCCTCATCCCCAACTCCTTCCACACTTCCTACCCTTGAGACGAGGCAGCTCCGCCGCCCGTGACAGGCGGACCGGTGTCACGGGGGGAGACGCTGCCTCGTCGAGGAGGGTGATGAGCGAAGCGCACACCGATACCGCAGATCGGAACCGCACCGAGGACCTGGAGCGGTTCCGCCCGCTCCTGTTCTCGATCGCCTACCGGATGATCGGCTAGGTCGGGGACGCCGAGGATGTGGTGCAGGAGGCGTACCTGCGGGCACATCGCGCCGTCAGCGATGGAACGCCGATCCTGCGACCCAAGGCGTTCCTGGCCGAGGTGACGACGCGCCTGGCGATCGACCACCTGCGCTCGGCACGGGTGCGGCGCGAGCGGTACGTGGGCCCCTGGCTGCCCGAGCCCCTGCTGACCGAGACCGAACCCGACGTGGCGGACCGAGCGGAGATGCTCGAGTCGCTCTCGATGGCCTTCCTGGTCGTGCTGGAGAGCCTGTCCCCCGTGGAGCGGGCGGTGCTCCTGCTCCACGACGTGTTCGGGTTCGGGTTCGACGAGGTAGCCCGGATCGTGGGCAAGAGCGTGGAGAACTGCCGGCAGATCGCGGTGCGCGCTCGCCGCAACGTCGAGGCCCGCCGGCCCCGGTTCGAGGTCTCACAGGACCGGCAGGACGAGCTGGCCTCACGGTTCTTCGCGGCGGCCGAGGAGGGTGACGTCGACTCGCTGGTGGAGCTGCTGGCCGAGGACGTCGTGATGGTCGGCGACGGAGGTGGCCAAGGGGCACGCCGCACGCCGGCCCGCGGAGCCCTGCGCGTGGCCCGGTTCGTGGTCGGCCTGGCTCGCGCGGCTGCGCGCCATAACGTGGTGACCGTGCCGGCGCGGGTCAACGGCCAGGCCGCTGCCATCGCCTACTGGCCGGACGGCTCGGTCGCGAGCGTCATGACGGTGGACGTGGCCGACGGGCGAGTGATGGCGGTCCTCTCGGTCGTGAATCCGGACAAGCTCCGGCACGTGCCGCCGCTCCCTCGCTGACCCGCTCCGGGCGGTGAGAACGACCTATCGGCGAGGCGTCGTAGAGTGGTGGTTCGGTTCGTCGGGACACGATCAGGGTGGGGGACGGCGATGGACGGCGCCGCACGGAGCACGACCACGCACGGAGGAGAGGAGCTCGAGGCCCTCGAGCTGCATCGGGCGGAGCTCACGGGCTACGCCTACCGCATGCTGGGCTCGGCCTTCGAGGCCGAGGACGCGGTCCAGGAGACCATGCTGCGGGCGTGGCGAGCCCTCGACCGGTTCGAGGGACGCTCCTCGCTCCGGTCCTGGCTCTACAGCATCGCCACGAACGTGTGCCTGGACATGCTCGGCGGCAAGGAGCGCAAGGCTCGGCCCATGGACCTGGGTCCCGCCGGCTCCGCCGACGGTCCGGTGCCCGATCCCCTGGTGGACGGGGCGTGGATCCTACCGGTCCCCGACGAGCGCGTCGTTCCGGAGGACGGCGACCCGGCCGAGCTGACCGAGGCCCGGGAATCGGTCCGGCTGGCGTTCGTCGCTGCCCTGCAGCACCTGCCGCCCCGTCAGCGGGCGGTGCTGATCCTTCGGGAGGTCCTGCGGTGGCGGGCCAGCGAGGTCGCGGAGCTGCTCGAGACCTCGGTGGCATCGGTCAACAGTTTGCTGCAGCGGGCCCGAGCGACCCTGGCGTCGGTCGACCTGGAGAACACCGACGCGTTCCGCCCCATGGATCCGGACCAGCGTGACCTGCTGGCCCGATACGTGGACGCCTTCGAGCGCTACGACATGGACGCGCTCACCTCGCTGCTGCACCGGGACGCCACCTGGAACATGCCCCCGTACGAGCTGTGGCTGCGCACCCACCGCGACATCCGGATGTGGTGCCTGGGTCCCGGCATCGGGTGCCGTGGCTCTCGGTTGATCCCCACCGCGGCCAACGGCTCGCCGGCCTTCGGGCAGTACAAGCCGGACCCGGGGGGCGGCCTCTCGCCTTGGTCCCTGCAGGTGCTGGAGATCTCAGAGGGGGCCATCGCCGGCATCACCTTCTTCCTGAATACGCAGGCCCTCTTCCCGCTGTTCGGCTTGCCACCCCATCTGGACGGCTGAGGGCCGGTGCAGGGCCAGGACTTCGCTCAGCCCGGTCAGATCCGCCAGCGCCCGGAGCTCCGGCCGGCATCGGATGAGCCGAACCTGGGCGCCGTGGCGGAGCGCGGTGAGCTGCAGCCGACCCAACGTGTCCAGCACATCCAGGTCGGCCCCGACGAGACCTCCGATGTCGCACAGGAT
>DASQQQ010000362.1:0-6089 GCA_035643355.1 Actinomycetota bacterium
GGCCGAGGGGCGGCCGAGGGGCGGCCGAGGGGCGGATGGACGTAGCCGACCTGCTCCGCTACCCGGTCGAACGGGGCCAGCGAACTACCGGCCGGTCCATCCTCCGTCCACGTAGACCTCGCTCCCCGTCATGTACGAGGCGTCGTCGGAGAGCAGGAAGGCCACCACCGCCGCGATCTCCTCGGGCCGGGCCAAGCGTCCCATCGGCGTGCTGTCCGTGATCTGGCGCATGGCCTCGGTGTCCCGGATGTCGTCGAGCATCGGCGTGTCCACGAAGCCCGGATGCACCGAGTTCACCCGGACCCCCTCCGCGGCCCAACGGAGCGCCGCGTTCTTCGTCATGAGCCGGACGGCGCCCTTGGAGGCGTGGTAGGCGATCGAACCGCCGAACCCTCCGACCGCGCCGAAGATCGAGCTCATGTTCACGATGGAGCCGCCGCCCGTCTCGCGCATCACCGGGCCGGCGTGCTTCATCCCCAGGAAGACCCCCGTCTGGTTCACAGCGATGAGGTGGTCCCATCCCTCCCGGGTCTCCTCCTCGACGTCGGCGAGACTGCCGATCCCCGCGTTGTTGACCAGAGCGTGCAGACCGCCGAACCGCTCCCGCGCCGAGCGCACCACCTCGACCCAGGCCGACTCGTCCGAGACGTCGTGGTGCAGGTACGCCAAGCGCTCGTTCTCAGGTACGAGGGAGCCGAGGACCGCCTCACCCTCCTCGTCCAGCACGTCGGTGGCGATCACCGCCGCCCCCTCCCGGGACAGTCGCTCCACGCACGCCCGCCCGATCCCTCGCGCCGCGCCGGTCACGATGGCCACCGTGTCGCTCAGATCCACCCTCCCACCGTTTCCGAGGTCCCCGGCCCGGAAACGGCGGTCCGGCCGCGACCCCGCCGCCCCGTCGAGGACACCTGCTCATCGGCTCGCGCCTATCGTGTTGCCATGGCATCGCCGAAGGAGGTGCTGCAGATCGCCGGTCGGGCGCTGAGCGTGTCCAATCCGGACAAGGTGTTCTTCCCGCGAACCGGGCATACGAAGCTCGACCTGGTCCGTTACTACCTGGCCGTTTCCGAGGGTGCCCTGGGCGGAGTGGCCGGCCGGCCCATGGCGCTGAAGCGCTACGTGAACGGCGCGGAAGGTGAGTTCTTCTTCCAGAAGCGCGCCCCCAGATCGCGCCCCGAGTGGATCGAGACCGTGGAACTGGCCTTCCCCTCGGGCAGGACCGCCGAGGAGATCGTGGTCCGGGACCCGGCGCAGCTGGCCTGGGTGGTGAACCTGGGGTGCATCGACCTGAACCCCCACCCGGTGCGGGCCGACGACCTCGAGCACCCGGACGAGCTGCGGATCGACCTGGACCCGGTGCCGGGGGTGGGTTGGCCGCAGATCCGCGACGTGGCCCTGGCCACCGGCGAGGCCCTCGGGGATCTGGGCCTGACGGGCTGGCCCAAGACCTCGGGATCACGAGGGATCCACATCTACTGCCGGATCGAGCGCCGGTGGACGTTCCCCGAGGTGCGGCGGGCGGCCCTGGCCCTGGCCCGCGAGGTGGAGCGCCGGGTTCCCCAGCTTGCCACCAGCCGGTGGTGGAAGGAGGAGCGGCACGGGGTCTTCCTCGACTACAACCAGAACGCGAAGGATCGCACGATCGCGTCCGCCTATTCGGTCCGGCCCACGCCGGACGCGCGCGTCTCGGCCCCGCTCCGCTGGGAGGAGGTTCCCCGATGCGATCCGGCCGACTTCACGATCGTGAGCGTGCCGGCCCGGCTCTCCGAGCAGGGGGATCCCTGGGCCGGCATGGAGGACGCCGTCGGGTCCCTGGAGCCTTTGCTCGAACTGGCCGCCGAGCACGAGGCGGCCGGGTTCGGTGACGCCCCGTGGCCGCCCCACTTCGCCAAGCAGGCCGGTGAGCCGCCGAGGGTCCAGCCCTCGAAGCGGCGACGGCCCGGATCGGGGCCCGAGGGCACGGTTCCACCGCCCCCGCCCGGGAAGTCCGTCGGTCCCACCGGGCGGCGACGCAGCCGGATGCCGTTGATCGAGGTGTCCCGGGCCGCCACGAAGGAGCAGGCCATGGAGGGGCTGGCGCGGTGGCGCGACCGCCATCCGGAGGCCTGGTCCCGCCTCGCCCCGGCCGACGTGCTGATCGACGCGATGCGAGGCCGGTTCACCACCTGGACGCGGATCCGCCTGAACCTCCGCAACGTGCCGCCCGATCAGCGCCCTCCGCAGGAGCCCCTGGAGGTCGACTACGACCCCTGGGCCGGCGTGAGGGACGAGCGTCCCGACCCCTGACCCACCGAGCCCCGACCCACCGGGATCCGCGCTCCAACGTCAGGCGCTCGGGGACGCGGATCCATCCCAGCCGTCCACCAGCGCGAGGGCGCGATCGAGCCCGGCGGGGACCGGCCGGCGCTCCCTGAGCACCCACCGCCACCCACCGAGGGCGTCCAGCAAGCCGAGGGCGGCCTCGGGGTCGCCGGCTCGGCGAACGGCCCACATGGTCTCCCCGATCGCTCCCAGGGCCCGGCGCCGGAGCCATGCGGTCCACACCGCGTTCCTGGTCTCCCTTCGGCGTCGCCCGGCGCGAGGTCCGGGAGCCGGGTGGTGCCGGGCCACCACGTCGTCCACGTACGCCAGCACCCAGCCGGCCACCGACAGGTCGATCGCCAGCAACCGTTCCTCGCCGCCGATCATCAGGCGGGGGTGGAACCCTCCGACCTGCAGGAACGCACGCCGCCGAACCACCGCGCCGCAGGCCAGGAACCCAAGTACGGACGGACCCACCGAGCCCGCACCCGAGGGCAGGGGGCTCGTGGCCATGGTGAGGCAGGTCGGGTCGGTCTCACCGCGCTCGCCCACCAGGATCCGACCGGCGATCAGCCCCAGCCCGGGCCGATCGTCGAACAGGTCACAGGCCCTTGCCAGGGCTCCAGGCTCCCACCAGGAGTCGTCGTCGCTGAAGGCCACGTACGGGCTCGAGACCGACCCCACCCCGATGTTGCGGGCGGCCGCTCCGAGGTTCGCCGGCGAGCGGACCACTCGGACCTGCGGGAAGCGACGCACCACGGCTCCGGCGGTCCCGTCGCCCGAGGCGTTGTCCACGACCAGCACGTCGAGCGGCTCCGGCAGCGCCGTCAGGTGGGCCAGGGTGGTCATCAGGCGGGTCCGTCGGTCCCGCGTCACCACGACCACGGCGCACCGCGGCCGACCTGCCGTCGGCGCCCCTACTGGCGGGACGCGATGGCTCGTGCGAGCTCCTTCTTCGACATCTTCGACCGGCCCCCGATGTCCAGCTTCTTGGCTCGCTGGTACAGCTCCTCCTTGGTCGTGCCGTACAGGTCGATGCCGCCGAAGGTCTCGCCCTTGCCCTGTCGAGCCTCCTCCTGGCCCTTCTCGGCCCGAGGGTCCGACGGCCCGCTCCCGTCCTTCGGCTCCCAGTGGTCCCCGACCTTCTCGAACGTGTGTTTGAGGGCGGCGTAGGCGGTGCGGTGGGCTCGCTCTCCCTCCCCGTACTGCTCGACGGCGCTGTCGTGGGCCTTGGCCCAGGTCTCCTGTGCCTTCTTCGGCGAACGCTCGAGGGTGTCCGGCAGATCCTCCATCCCCGGCATGCGACCTCCTTTCCTCCGTGTCGCGTCCCCGTCCGTGCTCCGGGCTGCGAGCCATCCCTACCCACCGGCGGCGAGGGGCAGGCGGCGAGCGTCCCCGGAGGCGGGGACCGACACGACATCGGTCCCCGGTGCCCGGGTGGCCGAAGGACGGGGCTTCAGCCCGCGTGTCGCTCCGGCAGCTCGGCCAACGCCCGGACCACCTCGTCCACCCCGATGCGGAGCAGGCCCGGGTCGGGCCGGTCCCCGAGGGGGTCGCCGGTCGAGCCGTGCCACAGGACCCGGTGCTCGCGGCGATCGGGGGGTGGTCCCCACAGGGCCGGAGGGGTCGGACCGAACAGCACGACCGAGGGTGTGCCGAGCGCGGTGGCCAGGTGCGCGATGCCCGTGTCCGAGCTCGCCACTCGTCCGGCCTCCGCCACCAGCGCGGCCAGCGGCATGGGATCCTCGTCGCCCACGAACACGTCGGCCGCGGGCGCCTCGGGTCCACGGGCCACGTCCTCCGCCAGCCGACGCTCGCCGGGCCCCGCCGAGACCACCACCCGCCGGCCCGCCGCCCGCTCCCGGTGGGCCACCCGAGCCCACCGCTCCGCCGGCCAGCGCCGGGCGGCGGAGCCGGCTCCGGGGTGGATCACCGTGGCTCCGGCGGCCGGGATGGGGGACGGCAGCCCGGGCCGATCCAGATCGAGATCGGAGGGGTCGGCCGCGATGCCGAACGCTCGGAGCATCCGAGACCAGCGCTCAACCTCGTGCTCGTCCGCCCGCCACGTGGGCAGGGCCTCGGTCCCGGGCACGTCGGCGTTCGCGAAGGCCAGCAGCCGGCCGGGGTGCAGGGACAGAAGCAGCCGGTGGCTCTGCGGGCCACGACCGTGCAGGTTCACCGCCACCTCTGGCCCGCGGGCCGATCCGGGGAGGGGTTGCAGGGGACCCGCCGGCAGGACCGCGTCCACCGCTCCCGTGTGCCTGGCCAGCGGCGCGAGCCGGCCCGGCGTCGCCAGGACCCGGCGGTGATCGGGGAAGGCCCGGGCCACGGCCCGGAGCGCGGGCACGGCCGTCAGCAGATCGCCCAGCCCCAGGGCCCGGAGGACCAGGACCGTGGGACGTTCGCCGGGCGTGGTCACCGGCCGCCCGCCAGGATCCGGTCCGCCACCACCTCCAGGTCGGAGGCGATCTCGGGGGCCGAGACGATCTCGTCGACGCGCGTGACCGCGTTCGGGACCAGGATGACCCGGACGCCCGCCCGCCGCCCCGCCTCGACGTCCGCGCCGGTGTCCCCCACCAACACGGTCCTCGAGGGCCGAGCCCCGAGCGCCCCCATCGCCTCGAGCACCATCCCGGGGGCGGGCTTCCGGCATGAGCAGCGCGCCTGCGGGCCGTGCGGGCACACGCCCCACACGTCGAAGGGGCCCAGCAGCTCCTCGACCCGCCGGTTCACCCGCTCCACCTGGTCGGTGGTGATCAGCCCCCGGCCGACCCCGCTCTGGTTCGAGACCACGCCGACCCGGATCCCGCCCTCGCGCAGCCGCTCCACGCTGCGGCGCGCATCGGGCAGGAGCTCCACCAGGGCGGGGTCGCCGTTGTAGGGGACGTCCGTCACCAGCGTGCCGTCCCGATCGAAGAGCACCGCTTCCACGGGCTGCGGCCCGTGGCCAACCCGCGGGACGGGGCCCGGCCCGGACCGCAAACGCGCGGCCCGACCGAGGCCCACGAACCAGTGGACGGTGGCCGCGGGGGGGATGGCCAGGCTGGACAGGAGCATCGTCGCGATCTCTCGCGGCGTCCGAGGTCCGGGAGCGATGCGTCGACGGACCAGATCCGCCGTCCCCGCCGCCCATCCCCCGATCGCCACCATCGCGAGCACCGGTCGCCGCGCCAGGACCCCCACGAGGCCGACCAGCCCCGACGCGCTCAGGGCCAGGTGCAGCGGCCGCGCCCCCCGCGGCACCCCCGCCGCGCGGCGCCAGCTCCACCCGTGCAGCGCCAGCATGAGCGCGTCGTCCGCGTTGCCCCGCTGCAGCCGGACGCTCACCCACGGGCCGGCCGGGCGGACCGGGTGCTGCACCCGGCGGGTGCCTCGGAGGATCCGGTACCCCGCGGCGGTGACCCGTAGGCCGAGGTCGGCGTCCTCCCGGTAGGCACGAGGGAACCGCTCGTCGAACCCGCCCACGCGCTCCAGGGCCTCCCGCCGGTAGGCCATGTCGGCCGTGATCCAATGGGCACCCTCCAGGCCGGCCACGTTGCGCTCCCAGTCGGTGGCTCGTCGGTGGCGGGGCAGGGGAACGTGGATCCGCCCCTGCACCCCGCCGATCCCCGGGCCGGCTCCCTGGAGGTCCTCCTGCAGGCGGATCAGCCAGTCGGGGTCCGGGAGCACGTCGTCGTCCAGGAAGGCCACCCAGGGGGCCGAGCCGGCGCGCCACCCGAGGTTCCGAGCGGCGGCCGGGCCTCGGGACCCACTGCGCAGGACGCGGAGCCGTGGAGCCAGCCGGCTGA
>DASQQQ010000363.1:0-2915 GCA_035643355.1 Actinomycetota bacterium
CGTGAAGCAGGTACGCTCGGTGGGTAAAGACCCTTCAACCAGAACCGATGTCCTTCCTATAATGGTTTTGCCGCACCGAAGGTAGGAGCGATGCCTCTCTCCGAGCACGAGCAGCACATCCTCGAAGAGATCGAGGCACGGCTGGCCGAGGAGGATCCCCGCCTGGCGGCGGCGGTGTCCCGCACATCCCTGTACACACACCTGGCGCGGCGCATCCGGTGGGCGTCCATCGCGTTCCTGCTCGGCTTCGTGATGCTGATGCTCTTCTGGGCTTCGCTGTGGGTCGCGATGGCCGGGTTCGGGGTGATGCTGCTGTCGGCCCTGCTCGTGTACCGCTACCTGAAGCAGCTCGGACGCGACCAGGTCCGGGCGATCCAGCAGTCGGGACGGTTCTCGATCGCCGGGCTCCTCACCCGCCTCGCCTCCCGGATGCGTGGCGATCACCGCCCGCCCGAACGCTGATCCGAAGAACGCTCGACCGGCTCGCGAGTTCCGCGACACGCGCGAACGGTTCCTCCCTCGCCACCATCGTGCAGCGCGCTTGCCACTCGTCCGGTCCCGCAGTACAACATCGCCACTTCCCCCGGGGGCGCGAAGCCGTCCGGCGCCGATCACCCTGGCACGCCGGCAGATCGCCGCTCATCGTTCGACGGTTCGACGGGTGGTCGGAGGACGCACGTGCCGATGGAGGGGTTCACGGCTCACCAGGCGACCAGGTTCACGGGGTGCACGCCGCGCCAACTCCGGTACTGGGACCAGATCGGGTTGGTGAAGCCCTCGGTCCAGGGCACCGGTGGACGGCCCGGGGTGCCCCGGCTCTACTCGTTCCGAGACCTGGTGGCGCTGAAGGTGGTGAAGTCCCTGCTGGATGGGGGGATGTCGCTGCAGCGTGTCCGGCGGGCCTGGGAGTACCTGAACCGGCGCGCGGCGCTCGACCGCCACCTGTCCGAGGTGAAGCTCATCACCGACGGACAGAGCATCTTCAAGGTGGCCCGCCGGAGCGGGGAGGTCCTGGACGCGCTGAAGGAGGGTCAGCTCGCCTTCTTCGTGGCCATCGACGAGATCGCGACGGGCGTGGAGGCGCGGGTGGGGCAGTTCCGTGAGGACCGCGATCGGTTCGTCCGGGCCCTGCGCGAGGCGGCCGCTCACGCCCAGACCGGTCGGTAGCTCACCCGGCGGGGGCTCGGGCGGCCGGGGGTCGCTCGCGCCGGAGGATCACAGGCCCGGCCGGTAGACCCCGGCGATCCGGCGCGACAGGCTCGCGTGTCGCCGGAGGTCCTGGATCGCTACCCGGGCGTCGCGCCGGGCGGCTCGGGCGTCCGACGCGCTCACCGATCGCTCCGAGTACGCGGCGGTGGATGCCATGCTCGTGAGCCGGCCCAGGTGCCCGTCCGAGAAGCGGACGCTCCCAGCCAGTCGCCGTCGGTGCTCGGCGAGCGTCTCCCCCTGTCTCCGCCCCAGCCCCAGGTCGGTGGCCTCGCCGTCGAACACCCGGTACGCCGCCAGCACCGCATGTCGGGGATCGTGGATCCGGCGGAGCAAGGAACGGCGCCAGAGCTTCTTGGCCAGGGGGAACAGCAGGGCGAGCATCCCGGCGAGGGCCAGGACCACCCACACCACCCTCCGGTAGGGGCTGGGGCGACCGGCATCGGCGGGCTGCAGGGCCGGGATCGCGTCCGGGCCGAGGCCCCGCGGGCGCCGGGCCGTCCCGTACGGGTTGGTGCAGAGCTTGGAGGTGAGGCCGGGGCCGCAATCCGAGGTGGTGGTGGTCCGGCCGCCTTGCGTCTGCGTCTCACCACCCCCCCGGTTCGGTCCGCTGCTCGACGTGTCGGGCGAGAGGTAGGAGCCTTGGGGGGGCGTCGGCTTGCTCGTGCCGGGCGTGGGGTCGAAGGGCAGCCATCCGTAGCCCGGGAAGAGGACCTCCACCCAGCTGTGGCTCTGCTTGGTGGTCACGGTGAACGTGGCGTCCAACTGCTTGCCGGGCAGGTAGCCGACGACGACACGGGCGGGGATCCCGAGCTCGCGCACCAGCGTGGCCATGGCCGTGGCGAACTGCTGGCAGAACCCTCGATGGGTCTTCGTTAGGAAGTCGACCAGAGCATCGGCATCGGCTCGGGGCTTCACGTCGAGCGAGTACTGGAACGGCGAGGAGAGCAGCCGCTGCTCGATCGTGTAGACCTGCTCGTACGGGGTTGCCGCCTGCGCCGTCCACCGGCGGGCGATCTGCGCGACCTCGTCCGGAACCGAATCGGGCACCTTGGTGTCCTGCAGATAGGCGGCGGGGTCCGCGAAGGAGACCTGGTCCAGCTGCTGGGGCGTCGGGAACAGCCGTCCCGACGTCACCGTGTATTCCAGACCAGCGTTGAGGTCCCGGCCGGCCACCGCGGAGATCAGGTTCTGGTCGTAGTGGATCGGCCCGATCGGCAGGTCGATCGTCCGCGGCGGATAGGCCATCGGCAGATACGGCTGCGGGATGTCGGTCAGGAACCTGTAGGTCTGATGCACCGGGGGCAGGCCGGAGGGCAGGAGGGAGGGGAAGGTGGCCGGCGAGCTCATCACCCTTCCCCCTGCGCCCAGCGGATCCGAGCTGCTCCAGGTCACGCCGTTGAACCGGTCCAGCGCGTACAGGCGCCAGTAGGCGGCCACGGGGGTCTCCTGATCGTCCACCGAGGTGACCGTGAACAGGTTGATCGGCGTCCGTTCCTGGAGCTGGGCCTTGATCGACACGAAGGGGTCGAGCCCGATGCGGTCGGGGTTCGTCGTGGAGAAGTCCACCAGGGCCGAGGACCGGAAACCGGGCAGGATGCCGGGGAGCAGCACGGCGACGGCCACGGCCACCAGGGCCACCTTCCGCGCCCCCGCCGTGGCCGATCGGGTGACCGCGCGCTCCCGCCCGTGCCAGGTCCAGATCGGAC
>DASQQQ010000364.1:0-21287 GCA_035643355.1 Actinomycetota bacterium
GGGTCAGCGTCATCCGCCGGTGATCGGGCCGGTCCACCAGCACCACCGTCCGCTCCCGCTCCTCCAGCGCCCGATCGCCGGGGAACAGCGACGCCGTGTGACCGTCCTCGCCCAGCCCCAGGAACACCAGGTCCAGCGAGGGGACGCCGGTGCCGAGGACCTGTTCGAGCTCGTGCTCGTAGGCGGCCGGGTCGCAGCCGGCCATGGGATGCACGCGGGCGGAGATCCGAGACAGCAGCGCCTCGTGGGCCATGTGGAGGTTGGAGTCGGGGTCGGTGGGGGGCACGCATCGCTCGTCGCCGAAGAAGACGTCGACGCCGTTCCAGGGGAACCGCGCACGCGCCAGGCGCTCGTAGAGGGCTCGAGGGGTCGAGCCGCCCGCCAGGGCCAGTGTCTTCGGCGCCGCGTCCAGGAAGAGCCGCTCCGCGACCGAGACCCAATCCCGGTCCACCAGGAGCTCGCGAGCCCCGGTCACGGCCGGGCCGGCCCCCGCTCGTCCACCACCTGCGCCAGGCCGCTCCGCAGGACCTCGTACCGGCGGTCGCCGAGCTCGCGCCGCACCCGGCCCTCGATCGTGCCCATCGCGCGACGGGCCTCGGCCACGAACCGCCGCCCCTTGGCGGTGAGCCGCACCACCTTGGCCCGGCCGTCCGCGGGATCGCGCACCCGGCGCACCAACCCGATCTGCTCCAGGTCGTCCACGATGAGCATCATCCCTTGCTTGGAGATGTGAGCCCGGCGGGCGAGCTCGGTCAGCCGGGTGCCGGAGCGGCGGTCGATGTGCATGAACACCGCCGCGTACCCGGCCCGGGCCTGCGGGTAGCCGCGTTCCTCCAGCACGTCCCGGAGTTCGGCGGCAAGCGCTCGGTGCGCTTCCAGGAGCATCCGCATCAGATCTGGGTCGGTCACGGGACCTCCGGCTCGAGGCGTTCGGCGCGGCCCCCGGTCGTCGGGTCGCGCCTGCCGCGATAGCCTGCCACGCATGATCGAGGTCCGTCCCGTCCGGCCTTCGGAACAGGAGGAGGCGGGGCGGGTCACCGCCCTCGCCTACCGGGAGTTCGCGCGGCCCGGAGACCCCGACTGGGACGAGTACCTGGTCCGCATCGCCGACGTGCCCGAGCGCAACGGCCGAACCCTGGTCCTGGTGGCCGTGGAGGAGGGCGACCTGCTCGGCTCGGTAACGCTCGAGCTGGACGGCCGGACCGAGCCGGGCGGGGAGCCACTCGCCCCCCACGAGGCCCACATCCGGATGCTGGGCGTCCATCCGGACCACCGCCGGCGCGGCGTAGCCAGAGAGCTGATCCACGCGTGCTTCGACCGGGCCCGGGCGGCGGGCAAGACCCGCGTCACCCTGAATACCACGACCCGGATGGAGGCGGCGCAGCGCATGTACGAGACGCTCGGCTTCCGGCGCACGGCCGACCGCGTGTTCCCCGACGGGTTCGTCCTGCTCGGGTTCGAGCGGCCGCTCTGAGGGCTTGCCCGCGGCCGGGCCCATCCGGTTTCCGCCTCGGAGGCGGGGGGTAGGCGCAGTTCAGGGGGACGGTGCACGGCGATGGTTCGTGCCCGGAAGCGACCGACGGCCAATCTCGTCCCGGCTCCGGCATGGCCGCGAGTCCGGGCCGATACCGATAGGAGGTGCTCGACATGGCCCGCACGGACCTGAGCGGCAAGCGCATAGCCTGCCTGGCCACACACGGCGTGGAGCAGGTGGAGCTGACCGAGCCCCGGAAGGCGCTGGAGGAGGCCGGCGCGCACGTGGATCTCGTGTCGATGGAGCTCGGCCAGATCCAGGGTGTGGACGGCATGGACAAGGCCGACGTCCTCCACGTGGACCGCGCGGTGCGCGACGTGAGCGTGGACGACTACGACGCGCTCCTGATCCCCGGCGGCGTGGCGAACCCGGACAAGATGCGCACCAACGACGACGCCGTTGGCCTGGTCCGCTCCTTCGTGGGATCGGGCAAGCCCGTGGCGGCGATCTGTCACGGCCCGTGGATGCTGGTGGAGGCCGACGTCCTTCGTGATCGCGTGATCACCTCGTGGCCGAGCTTGGAGACCGACGTCCGCAACGCCGGCGCCACCTGGGTGAACGAGGAGGTGCACGTCGACGAGGGCATCGTCACCAGCCGCAAGCCCGACGACATCCCGGCCTTCAACGCCAAGATGATCGAAGCGTTCGCCCAGGGCACACACCAGCAGCGCCGAGCCTCGTAACGCATCGAGCGGAGCCGGTCCGGTCGGCGCCGCCGCTCAGGCGGCGTCGCCCGGATCGTCCGCCGAACGCACGGACCCGCCTCCCGAGAGCACCACGTCCTCCCCGGTCAGGGTCTCCACCTCGCCGCCCCGGAACTGCTGCTCGTACAGCCTCGCGTACAGGCCGCCATGCTCGATCAGCCGTTCGTGGGTGCCGCGCTCGACGACGCGTCCCCGGTCCACCACGAAGATCACGTCGGCTGACAGGATCGTCGACAGCCGGTGGGCGATGGCGATGGTGGTCCGGCCCCGCATCAGCGGCCGCAGGGCTTGCTGCACGAGCCGCTCGGAGGTGGTGTCCAAGCTCGACGTGGCCTCGTCCAGGATCAGGATCCTGGGGTCCTTCAGGATCACGCGAGCGATGGCCAGCCGCTGCTTCTCCCCGCCCGAGAGCTTGTACCCGCGCTCCCCCACGATCGTGTCGTAGCCCTGGGGCAGCTCGGCGATGCGGTCGTGGATGAAGGCGGCCCGGGCCGCGGCCTCGAGCTCCTCGTGGGTGGCATCGGGCTTGCCGTACAGCAGGTTCCGCCGGATCGTGGTGTGGAACAGGTACGTCTCCTGCGTGACCATCCCGATCAGTTCGCCGAGCGACTCGAGCCGCAACCCCCGCACGTCGATGCCGTCGATCCGCACCTCGCCACGTTGCACGTCGTAGAAGCGGGGGACCAGGTAGGTCATCGTGGTCTTGCCGGCGCCGCTCGGTCCCACCAGGGCTGCCAGCTGCCCGGGCTCGATCTGCAGCGAGACGTCCTCCAGGGCCCACTCGCGCGGGCGCGGCGGCCCGGTCACGGGCCAGGTCGGGTCGAAGGGATCGGGCACCTCCTGCGTGGGTGCCTCGTACCGGAACCAGACCTGATCGAAGCTGACCCGCCCGGTTACGGCGTCGGAGGGGAGCGGCACGGCGTCCGGCGCGTCGGCGATCTCGTGGTGCATGTCCAGGTACTCGAAGATCCGATCGAACAGGGCGAAGGAGGACTGGACCTCCGTGGATACCTGCAGCATCGACCCGATCGGGAAGAACAGCCGCGACTGCAGCGTGGTGAACGCGACGATCGACCCCGCCGTCAGGCCGCCGGTTCCGTTCCCGGTCAGAACCCACCCGGCCACCAGGTAGACCAGCGCCGGCGTGATCGAGAAGAAGGTCCCGACCACCGCGAAGAAGGACCGACCGATCATCGTCTGCCTGATCTGCAGACCGGTAAGCCGCTCGTTCTCGCCCCGGAACCGGCCGATCTCGTGCCGCTGTCGCCCGAACGCCTTCGACAGCAGGATCCCCGAGACCGAGAGCGTCTCCTCCGTGATCGCGGTGAGGTCCGCCAGGGTCTTCTGCGTGGACACGGCCACCTCCTGCCGCGCCTTGCCCACCTTGTAGGTCAGCCACAGGAAGAAGGGCAGCAGGGACAGCGAGAGGGCCGTGAGCTGCCAGCTGATCAGCAGCATCGCGATGAGCGTGCTGATGATGACCACCGAGTTCGAGAGGATCGAGGAGGCGGTGTCGGTCACCACCGACTGGACGCCGCCCACGTCGTTCGACAGTCGGGACTGGATCTCGCCGGTCCGGGTGGTGGTGAAGAACCGCAGGGGCATGAACTGCAGGTGCGAGTACAGGGCGTTGCGCAGGTCCTGCATCACGCGAAGGCCCACCAGGTTCGCCAGGTACGTCTGCCCGATCCCGATCGCGCCTGAGATCACCGGGATAGCCACCATGAACCCGACGAGCACGTACAGGGTGTGCAGCTGCGGACAGGGCTGGCCGCCGCATGATCCGGGGGGATTCCCGAACAGGGCCTTGTCGAAGATCACCTTGATCAGCACCGGGTTCACCACGCCGAGGCCCGAGGTCACCGCGATGGCCACAGCCACCCAGGCCACCTTGCTCCGGTACGGGCGGAAGGTGGCTGCCACCCGGCGGACGGTGCTCCGCCGGATGGGCCGTTTGTCCTCCTCCGGGATGGGACGAAGGAACCTGCCGTGGCCACGCATGCCCCTCAGGGTAACCCCATGGGCCGACCCGGAGACCCTCCGTGGCGAACGAGCCTCAGTCCGGACCGGCGAGCTCCCTGGCTCGCAGCAGCACCGCGTCGAACATCTCCGGCGTGAGCTTGCCGGTGAAGGTGTTCTGCTGGCTCGGGTGGAAGGCGCCGAGCAGGATGTTGGGACCGACCGATGCCTCCGCCCCGTGAGCGAACCGGGGCTTGGGCCGCTCGACGTGGCCCAGCCCGGCGAGCGCTCGGAGAGTCCCGTCCCATGCGTACGCGCCCAGCGCGACGATCACCCCGACCCCGGTCAAGGCCTGCACTTCTCGGGCCAGGTAGGGCAGACAGTTGTCCCGCTCCTCAGGCGTGGGCCTGTTGCCCGGAGGCGCGCACCGGTTCACGGCCGTCACGTAGAGGTTCCGGAGCCTGAGCCCATCATCCAACGCCACCGAGGTCGCCTGGTTCGCGAACCCCGTCCGGTGCAGGGCCGAGAACAGGAAGTCACCCGAGCGGTCGCCCGTGAAGATCCGGCCGGTGCGGTTCCCGCCGTGCGCGGCCGGGGCCAGCCCCACGATCAGCACCCGTGCCCCGGCGTCGCCAAACCCCGGCACCGGCCGACCCCAGTACTCCTGACCGGCGAAGCGGGCCACCTTCACCCGGGCTGCCCGTTCCCGCCACGCCACGAGCCTGGGGCAGCGTCGACACTCCACGACCTCGTCGCGGATCCTCTCCAGCTCTCGCTTGCTCACGCCGTTCCCGTCCCCCCGCCGGCCGACGGACCGCCGAGGATGCTACTTCCCCCGATCGGGTGGTTGCCTGGCCGGGCGGGAACCGGTAGACAGACCAGGCGACGACGCCCGAACCCATGGCCGAACATCCCGGGATCCGCCGTTGGTTGGCCCGCACCGCGATGGTGGCGACGGTCCTGGCCGTCTCGGTGGCCGGATCGCCCAGCCTGCCCCGAGGGGACGCGGTGCCCGAGACCGTCCTGCGCTCGGTGGGGGTTGACCTCGGAAGCCTGGTCCGCCCCGGCCCCGGCCTCAGCGTGAGCACGGCGGCCGGGACCCTTCGAGCCGCCGAGCCGGTGCGCACGGCCCGGACTCGAGCGTGCTCGCCCATCTGGTTCGACGGGATGGCTTTCACGTGGACGCAGCGCGCGGCCGGTTCGGCCGGTGACGTGCAGGTCCGGGCGGCGACTGGATCGGACGGACGCTTCGGGGCTGTGCAGACCCTGGAGCCCGAGGGCGGGCCCGACCCCGGCACGGCCGAGTACGTGGGGACCGAGCGCGGCTCCCAGTACCTGTGGACCGGCGGCGCGACCTGCGCTCGCTTCTCGCTGGTGGTCCCGGCCGGGACCGAGGTGGGCGACCTCCGGGTGCTGTTCATCAACAGCTCGGGCACGGCCGATGGGCCGGGGAGCGCCTCCCCGGACGTGGGGCCGGTGGCCGCCGCTCCGCCGCAGGCGCCGCCGGGCATGCAGGCGGCGCAGGCCATGACCCGTCGCCCCCGGATCATCACCCGGGAGCAGTGGGGGGCGAACCCCAAGCTCATGAACTGTGCCACATGGGTGGCGCCGTTCCTGAAGATGGGGTTCGTGCACCACACGGCCGGGTCCAACGCCTACTCCCGAGCCCAGGCGGACGACGTCGTGCGCGGGATCTACGCCTACCACACGAACGGCCGGGGCTGGTGCGATATCGGCTACAACTTCCTGGTCGACCGGTACGGGGATGTGTTCGAAGGGCGGTCCGGCGGCGTGACGAACAACGTGGTGGGCGCCGCGCAGATGGGCTTCAATACCGGGGCGTTCTCGGTGTCGATGATGGGGAACTTCGACGTGGCCCGACCACCGAGGCGCGCGGTCCGGGCCCTGGAGCGGCTCGTGGCTTGGCGGCTGGACGTGGCGCACGTCAACCCGAGGGCCCGCACCGTGATGACCTCGGCCGGCGGCAGCACTACGAAGTACGCAGCGGGGACCGAGGTCCGCCTGCGGACCATCTCGGGGCACCGCGATACCGGCCTCACCGCCTGCCCGGGCCGCTACCTGTACCCGCTCCTGCCCACGGTCCGCTCGGTGGTGGGTCGCATGGGGCTGCCGAAGATCTACGGACCACGTCTCTCGAGCGGCGTGCTGACCTCCGGCGTTCCCGGCCGCCTCCACATCCGAGCGAAGAGCTCCGGCCAGTACAGGTGGCGGGTCACGATCCAGGCGCCCGGTGGAGCCCCGGTGGCTCGGATCCGCGGTGCGCGGAGCCGTCTCCTCGACGCGCGATGGTGGACCGACGGCACCCTGGCGGCGGGGGCCTACCGGGTCCTGGTGGAGACGACCGGGGCGGTCGGCCGACGGGCTCGCCCGGTTGTGCTCCCGCTGACCGTGGAGCCGGAGCCGGAGCCGAGCCCCAGCCCCAGCCCGAGCCCCAGCCCCAGCCCCAGCCCCAGCCCGACGGTTTCGCCCACGCCCTGACCCTCCTCGGCGGGAGGGTCCTCAGCGCCGCAAGCTGCGGAACCGCTCGGCCGCGATCTCGAAGGCCTCCAACGGCGCCAGCAGGTCGCCCAGCACGCCGATGAGCCCCTCGAACCCGCCGAGGTCCGGCGCCTGGGTCCGCAGACGCTCGGCCATGGCCCGGGCCTCTCGGAGCCCGGCCCAGCAGGCGTCCCACTCCCCCTGCACCTCGGGCGCCCGCCAGGCGTTCATCCGTTCCGCGGTTCGGTCCAACCCCACCTCGTACTCGAGCAGCACCTCGGCGAGAGGCCGGCCCGGCAGCCGGGTGGTGGGCACCGCGGGGGGCAGCGCCGCCTTGGCCTCTTCCAGGGGCTCCACCGCCGCCCGGAACCCTTCGAACCGCTCCTTCAGCTCCGGGGGCAGGCGCTTGCGACGAAGGATCATCCGGCCCTCCAGGCCTCCAGCACGCCGAGGGCCATGGCGGGATCGTTCGAGGCCACCGCGTCCACGCCCCAATCGAGGAAGCGGCGGACGTCCTCGGGATCGTCCACGGTCCAGGTCCCCACCCGCACCCCCTGTCCGTGGGCGCGCTTGACGAACCCGGGCCCCGCCCCGGCCAGGCCTCGCCGGCCCGGCAGCAGGAGGTCGTGTCCAGCGTCGACCACGTGCGCCAAGCCCGCGTCCGGGGCCGTGGCGTCCGTTATCAGGAACCCGGTCGCGGCGCCGGGCAGCAGGCGACGCGCCTCGCCGATCGACCGAGGGTTGAACGAGAGCACCAACACCGGCCCCGGGAAGCGAACCGCCTCGAGCGTGGCGGCGGCGGCCTCGACGATGGCCTCGCCACCCGCTTCGAAGGCGGGCTCCCCGGGGAGGTTCTTGATCTCGAGGGCGATCCCGGCTCGTCCACTCACGAGCTCCAGGCCCTCCCGCAGGGTGGGCACGGGCTCGGGCCGCACCTGGGTCCCGGCGTTCATCGACCGCAGCTCGGTCGTGGCGAGCTGGTGGACCCAGCCGCTGCCGTCGGTGGTCCGTGACACCTCCGGGTCGTGGATCAGCACCGGCTCGCCGTCGGCGGTCAGCCGGACGTCGGTCTCCACCAACCGTGCCCCGAGGGCGATCGCTGCCTCGAACGCCGAGCGGGTGTTCTCCGGGTGCGTGGACGACGCTCCCCGGTGGGCCACCACCACGGGCAAGCCGGCATCCTGCCACGAGCGATCGGCCATGGACCCGCCGCTCTCCGCCGGACGGCTCACACGAGGCTCGCCGGACAGAGCTGGTTCACCGGGCAGTCCTCGCACCGCGGACGCCGGGCCTGACACGTGGCACGCCCGTGATCGATCAGGACGTAGGTGAAGTCGAACCATCGCGGGCGGGGGATCAGGCGCATCAGGTCCTGCTCGATCTTGTCCGGATCCTGCTGCTCCGTGAAGCCCAGGCGCTGTGCGACGCGCCGGACGTGGGTGTCCACGGCGATCCCCTCGACCCTCCCGAACGCGTTGCCGAGCACGATGTTCGCGGTCTTGCGGGCCACCCCCGGCAGGCTCACCAGGTCGTCCATCGTGTCCGGCACCTCCCCCTCGTAGGCATCCACGATCCGTCGGCACGCACCGCGGATCGACCTCGTCTTCTGGTTGAAGAAGCCCGTGGGCTTGATGTCGGTGGCCAGCTCCGACTCGGACACCTTCAGGTAGTCCCGGGGAGTGCGGTACTTGCGGAAGAGCGTCTCGGTGACCTGGTTCACGCGCTCGTCGGTGCACTGCGCCGACAGGATCGTGGCCACCAGCATCTCCAGCGGCGTGGAGAAGCGCAGGGCGACCTTCGCATCCGGGTAGGCCCGGGACAGGCGGCGAACGATCGCGGGGGCGCGCTGCTCGGCGGGGTCGTTTCGGTCGGGTCCCTTCGAGGAGGTGGATCGGGCAGGCATCGGGCGGATGCTAGCGCGCTGGAGGGCCCCTAGGCCATGCCCGCTCCGAGGGCGAGGGACAGCTCGAAGGATCCGCCGGAGGGGTGCTCCTCCCACGATCCGTCGGTGAGCACCCGGACCCCGCCGAGGCCCAACACGGACCATCCCCGGCCGTCCCCCACGAGGGCCGTGTTCTCGTCGATCGTGAGCAGCCGGCATCCGGCGGGGACCGAGCTCACCACCCAGTCCGTCAGCCCGGGCAGGAACCCATCCAGTGCGTCCCAGTGAGGCATGAAGAGCACGCCGCTGAACAGCTGGAGGCCGGGCTTCCACCCGTCCCGACGGATCTCCGCCAGGGTCTGCAAGGAGCTGTCGGGCGAGAGCTCCGGGAGGCAGGCCACACCGGCGCTGCACCCACCGTACGCGAGCCCGCGGCGCATCGCGTGGACCAGCTCGCGGTGGAAGTGCGTGCCGGACAGGATCTGGGCGAGCGAGGCGGGGTTCCCCCCCGAGAAGAAGACCTCGGAGGCGCCGGCGAGCTTGGCCGCGAACTCCGGGCGCCCCGCATCCTCCCGGGTCTTGATGGGCACGACCTCCGCCTCCACCCCCATGCCACGGTAATGGGCCCGTCCTCTCTGAGCCCAGAAGTCGAACACCTCGTCGCCCTCGGGGGCGCTGGCCGTTGGCAGGATCAGCACCTTGCCATCCCCGGTCGCCCGCTCGAGCAGCCACCGGTCGACCTGCTCCGCCCACGGCTCGAACTCACCCGATCCGAGGAGCCCCAACACGAGAGCGCTCACACTTCCACCCCCCTCAGCGACGTCGGACGCAGCTCCGCGTCCAAGCGAGCGCCGAGCTCCTCGGTCACCTCGAGCACCGCATCCAGATCCTCCGACTCGGTCCGGAAGTTCACGATGCACACCCGCAGGACGAACCGCTCGCCGAGCACGGCGTTCGAGATGAACACGCGGCCGTCCTGCTGGATCTCCGTCATCAGCCGCTCGTTCAACAGGTCCAGGTAGGCTTCCCGGTCCGGGCCCTCGGGCAGATCGGAGGGCACGTAGCGAAAGCAGCAGATCGAGAGACCCACCGGGCAGACCAACTCGAACCCGGGCCGCTCCCGCACCCGCTCTCCCAGGTACCGGGCCAGCGCCGCGTCGTGGGAGATCCGCTCGCGGTAGGCGCGAGCGCCGTGTGCGAGCAACGACAGCCAGATCTTCAAGGCCCAGAAGCCGCGGGAGAACTGAGGCCCGAGCTGCGTGAAGTCCAGCCCTCGGCCGGTTCGCTCCTTGTCCTGCTGGACGTAGGTGGCGTGCACGGCGAAGGAATCCGCCAGGTGCTGCAGGTCCCGCACCAGCACGCAGCCGCCGGAGTGCGGCGTGTAGAGCCACTTGTGCGGGTCGAAGGCGATCGAGTCGGCGCGTTCGATGCCCGACAGGAGCGGCCGGAGGTCCGGGGCGAAGGCGGCCGGGCCCCCGTACGCGCCGTCCACATGGAACCAGATCCCCTCCTCCGCGCAGAGGTCCGCCAGCGCATCCAGGGGGTCCACCGCGCCCGTGGCCACCGTGCCGGCCGAGCCCACCACGGCCACGGGGCGGATCCCCTCGTCCCGGTCCCGGCCGATCGCCGCTCGCAGGAGGTCCATCCGGATCCGGTACCCCTCGTCCACCGGGATCGCCCGGACGCCCGCGGTGCCGATGCCGAGCAGGTCCGCCGCCCGGGTGCTGACCACATGGGTCTCCTCGGATAGGTAGATCGCCAGCGGGGGCCCCGTCCGCACCCCCTCGGTCCGCACGTCCCACCCGGCCCGGCGGTCCCGAGCCACCTTCAGGGCCACGAAGTTGGCCATGGCGCCCCCGGAGACGATCAGCCCTCCGGCCTCCTCGGGCAGCCCGAACCGGCGAGCGAACCACCGCGTCAGCGCCAACTCGATCTCCGTGGCGGCCGGCGACAGGAGCCAACCGCCCAGGTTCATGTTCAGGCCTGCCGCGAGCAGGTCCGCTGCGGCGCCGGGCACCGTGCCGGCACCCGTGATGTAGGCCAGGAACCGGGGATGCCCCGGGTACGTCGAGTGCTCGAAGGTCATCTCCCGCAAGTGGTCGAAGAGTGCATCGTCCGGCATGGGGTCTTCCGGGATGGGGATCGCGACGGCGTCGCGGACCTGGTCGGCGCTTCGACCGCGCGTGACGGGCAGCTCCGGCAGGCGCCGCAGGAGCTCCTCGAACAGCCCGGCGGTGCGGTCGGTGAACGCTCGCGCCCGCTCCGGATCCCAGTCCAGATCCCCGAACGGCTCCAGCGGATCGACCGTCATGCCTTCACGGCGGCCAGCCGGAACCACTCCGCGTTCATCGACCTGGAGAAGATGTCCTCGCCGAACGCCTCCCGCATGGCCCCCACCTGGCTCTCGTGCTGGTCGATGGCTCGCATCTTGATATCGAGGATGTCCGGGGGGAGCCGGTAGTCGATCCCCAGCTCCTCGGGGGGCGTGATGGGCGGCGTGCCCGGGAGGAAGACGTTGAACGGCTCGTAGAGGGGGAGGAACTCCGCCCCCCACTCCGGGGTGACGGTCGCGTAGTAGAGCCTGGCCCCCGGCTTGCCCACCTCGTGGAAGGCGCGTGTGGACCACTCGCACACGGACTTGTGCGCCTCGTGATCGGTCATCCCGTCCGGCCCGAAGGTCATGACCGTGTCCGGCTGGATCTCCGCCATGAGCGAGCGGACCTTCTCGTAGCCCTCTTCGGGCAGGGCCGTCTGCATGTCGATGTCCGGCAAGCCGAGCCAGTGGTGCTCGGAAACCCCGAGGATCGCCAGGCAGCGGATCAGCTCCTGCTCGCGGAGGTCGCCCATGGTCTCGGGCGGCCACCGCTCGTCGTCCATCGAGCCCGCCTCTCCCCGGGTGGCGGTGACGATCACGACCCGGGAGCCGTTGCGGACGGCCCGAGCGGCCAGGCCGGCCATCAGGTAGGTCTCGTCATCGGGATGCGCCCAGACCCCCAGCACCGTCCCGAGCTCGTCCATCGCTCCCTCCGCTTCCCGCGTGCAGGCCAGGGAGCATCCTAGCGATGTCGTGGAGGGGCCGGACAGCGAAGAACGGCCCGAAGGCCGTTCTTCGGGGTCCCGCGCATCGGGAGGGATGAGCGCGGGGCCGGTCAGGCCCGGGGGTCGACCAGCCGTTTCCCCCGGAAGTTGGGGAAGGTGATGGTGGCGTGCTGCCAGCAGGTTTCCCCGGCGTTGTACATGGACAGCCGCGTCCCGCAGCCGGGAACGCGACAGACGCGCCCTTCCTCATCCCACGTCTTCGATGGCGCCGGCAGGTGCCCCGGTCGCGTTCCCTTCATCATCCCGCGGCTCCTCCTTGCGTACGTCGCATGGCCGGGTGGTTCGCCGCCCGCTATTCGACGCGAGCCCTCGGATGGTTCGAGGGGGCGGGAGGATGGTGCGCGGAGCTCGGCGGACGGCGACGCCCAGGGCGACCGGGCCTCAGGCCGGAGCCGGACCTCCGGGGAGCTCGAAGAGCACTTCACGGACCCGGTCCATGACGTGGTCCGGAACCTCGCCGCACCCGCACTTGGCCCTCAACAGCTCCCGCAGGTGCCGCGTGAACTCCGAGTGGCTCATACAGGGGCTGCACCGCCCGAGGTGATCGCTCACCTGCGAGCGCAAGGATGGATCGAGCTCACCATCGAGGTAGAGCTCGATCTGCTTGAGCACGTCCTGGCAGTCAATCGACGACAAGTCCTCGCTCCCGTACCGTCTCCCACAACGCCTTCTCCAAGGCCTTTCTTCCCCGGTGCAACCTCGACATGACGGTGCCGATGGGGATGTCGAGGATCTCCGCGATCTCCTTGTAGGAGAACCCCTCGACGTCGGCCAGTAGCACCGCCATGCGGAAGCCCTCGGGCAACGCCTCCAGCGCACGCTGCACGTCCTCGTCCGGCAGGGCGTCCAGGACCTCGCTCTCCGCCGAGGACTGGGCCCCCGACTCCCCCAGCTTGTCGTACAGGTACCAATCCTCGATGTCCTCGTCCGACACCGTCTGCGGCTGACGCTGCCGCTTCCGGTAGGAGTTGATGAACGTGTTCGTGAGGATGCGGTACATCCACGCCCGCAGGTTCGTCCCCTCCTGGAACCCGCCGAATCCCCGGTAGGCACGGAGGTAGCTCTCCTGCACCAGGTCCTCGGCGTCCGATGGGTTGCGTGTCAGCCGCAGCGCCGCGCCGTACAGGTTCGGCAGCAAGGGGAGCACGTCCCGCTCGAACCGCTCCCGCATGACGGGATCGTCGATCGGGGTAGGACGGCTGCGCGCCATGGCAGCCAGTATCTCGAAATCCTCAGGTTCGGCAGGGGGAACTCACAGCGTGCACCCGGAAAGCGGACTGTCACATGCCTCCGGGGATGCGAAGATGGGCGTATGGCAGGCGGCGACAACGACCGCCGGGGCCGGTGGACCGGCTTCGACTTCGGTGGTGGCTCCCCCGGGGAGCCCCGCCGGTTCCGCGCGTCCGCGTGGATCTGGATCATCGGCTTCCTCCTGCTCCTGTTCCTGATCAACTACCTGGCCGCGCCGAGGCCCACGAACATCGACTACTCGGTGTTCCTGCAGAAGGTCCAGCAGGGGCAGATCGTCGGCACGGTCCAGATCTCACAGACCTCCGTGAGCGGGACCTACCAGGAGGGGGGGAAGAACGTCGACTTCACCGCGACCCTGCCGCCCATCCTGCAGGGCACCACCCAGCTCACCGAGACGCTCCAGCAGAACGACATCCGGTACACGGGTGTGCAGCCGAGCGGTTGGTCCAGCCTCCTCGTGGGCTGGGTGGTCCCGCTGCTGCTGTTCGCGGCCCTGTGGATCTTCATCATCAGACGCATGGGCGGCGCCCAGACGTCCGCCGCCCTGAACCTGGGGCGGAACCGGGTCAAGATCTACGACCGGAAGGAGATGAAGACCACCTTCGCGGACGTCGCCGGCGTGGACGAGGCCGTCGAGGAGCTCCGCGAGGTGGTGGACTTCCTCAAGCACCCCAAGAAGTACCAGCGCCTGGGCGGGCGGATCCCCAAGGGCGTCCTCCTGCTCGGCCCGCCGGGCTGCGGCAAGACCCTGCTGGCCCGGGCCGTGGCCGGCGAGGCCAACGTGCCGTTCTTCTTCATGTCGGGGTCCGAGTTCGTGGAGATGTTCGTGGGACTGGGAGCCGCGCGGGTCCGCGAGCTCTTCCAGCAGGCCAAGGAGAAGGCGCCGGCGTTGGTGTTCATCGATGAGCTCGACACCATCGGCAAGGGGCGCGGGGGGGCGCTCGGAGCCGGCTTCGGCGCCCACGATGAGCGCGAGCAGACCCTGAACCAGCTGCTGGTGGAGATGGACGGGTTCGATTCGTCCAAGGGCGTGATCATCATGGCCGCCACCAACCGCCCGGATGTCCTGGATCCGGCCCTGACCCGCCCGGGCCGGTTCGACCGTCAGGTCGTGGTGGATCGTCCGGACCTGCGGGGCCGGGAGGCCATCCTGCGGGTCCACGCTCGCGGCGTGGCCATGGATCCGGGTGTGGACCTGCGGCTGCTCGCCGCCCGGACCCCCGGGTTCACCGGCGCGGACCTGGCCAACGTGGTGAATGAGGCCGCGCTGCTCGCCGCTCGGGCGGAGAAGAACACCGTCACCATGTCCGAGCTGGAAGAGGCCATCGACCGGGTCACGGCGGGCCTGGAGCGCAAGAGCCGGGTGATGTCCGAGCGTGAGCGCGAGATCGTCGCCACTCACGAGATGGGCCACGCCCTTGTGGCTCTGAACATGCCCACGGCCGACCCGGTGCACCGGGTCTCGATCATCCCCCGGGGGGCGGCGGCCCTCGGCATGACGATGCAGCGACCGCTGGAGGATCGCTACCTGCTCACCGAGCCCGAACTGAAGGACCGGCTGGCCGTGCTGCTCGGGGGCCGCACGGCCGAGGAGCTCGGCTTCCAGCAGATCTCAACCGGCGCCCAGAACGACCTCCAGCGGGCCACCGAGATCTCCCGGGCCATGGTCACCGAGTACGGGATGAGCGACCGGGTCGGGCCGCTGTCCTTCGGCAACGACGGGTTCCGCAGCCCGGAGGGACGCATGCTCTTCCCCGGGGCCGCCCCGGAGCTGTCGCCCGACCTCGCGGCCCTGGTCGACGAGGAGGTCAAGCGCTTGGTGGACGAGGCCCACACCAGGGCCCGCACGGCGCTCGAGGAGCATCGCGACCTGCTGGACCGCCTGGCCGACCTGCTCATGGTCACCGAGGTGATCGAGGGGCCAGACCTGATGGCCTACGTGGACGGGTCCAGGCCCATCCCCACGCTCGAGGAAGCGCGGGAACGGATCGCCGCCGGCAACGGGGACTCCAAGACGAACGGGTCCTCGGGGAAGGCCAGGCCGGTCTCGATGCCACCGCCTCCGGTGCCCGTCGACCCCTCGTCCTGATGGCCCACGCCGGAGCGGTCCACCGCCCGCTCGCCCCTTAGCCGAACCACCGAAATCGTCAGGGGAGCCCGCGCAGCAGCTTGGAGAGGCGGCCGGATGGCTCGCCCACTGGTTCCTCCACCGGGACCAGGACGATGGGGCAGGACAGGTGGCGGGCGATCCGCTCCTGGGGCAGGAGCGTCAGCCGCATCGCCAGGCGGTCCGGGGCTCGGGGCAGGACCACCAGGACGACCAGGTCCGCATCCACCTCGCGGGCGGTCCGGATCACCGATCCGGCGAAGGTCTCCCCGCTCAGCGAGGCCGAGCGGACCGGGATCCCCCGGTCTCGGGCCAGGTCCTCCACCGCCCGCAGCTCCCCCGTCCCCTCCTCGTCCGGATGCCGAAGCACCGTAAGGGAGGCCCCGGTCCGGGCGAACCAGTCCACCAGCCAGGCGGGGGCCGTGGTCCGTACCTCCGAGGCGAGCAGGATCGACGTGGGCAGTCGATCGTCGATCGGGCCCACGCCGTCCTCGGGCACGGTTGGCATCGGGGGCTCGGACCTCAGGCCGCGGGCCACGAGCAGGGGTCCAACCAGCTCGAACAGCACCACGCTGCCCAGCACCACCGCCGCCACGTGCCCGCCGGTCCCGGGGAGGCTCTCCGCCGCCAGAACCGCCAGCCCCACCGCCACGCCCGCCTGGGGCATCAGGTCCATCCCCAGCCGCAGCGAGCTCCGGCCGGGGATGTTCCCCGCGATCCCCACCAGCCAGCCCCCCGCCACCTTGCCGGCCGTGCGGGCCAGCAGGTAGGCCAGCCCCACGCCCCCCAACGCGGGAAGCGCGCTGAAGTGGATGGATGCACCGGCCAGCGCGAAGAACAGCAGGTAGAGCGGCTGTTCGACCTGCCGGACCGCCACGAACGTTCGCTGAGCGGCGTCAGAGGGGCCCAGGGAGGCCGCCACCGCGCCCATCACCAGCGCCGCGAGCGGGAGGGAGAGCCCCAGCGCCGCCGAGGCCGAGGCCACCACCAGGACGTGCACGAGGATGAAGAGCAGCAGCTCTCCCGAGCCCTCGATCCCGGGGCCGAAGCGTGCAACGACCCACCCGAAGAACGATCCCAGCGCCACCGTGCCGAGGGCCACCCAGCCGAACCGGATCCCCGCCGAGGCGAGGCTGGTCCCGGGATGGAGCAGCTCCTCCACGATGGGTAGGGCGGCCGCGAAGGCCACGGCCGCCAGGGCGTCGCCCACCGCGTGGACCCCGATCAGCGCCTCGCCGTACGGGCTCCGCCCGCGGGTGGATGCCACAACGGAGGCCACCGTCATGGGGGCCCCGGCGCCCGCCAGCGCGGCCAGGAGCACGGCGACGTTGTTCGTGGCTCCCACCCACCGGGCCACAGCGAAGACCAGGGCCGCACAGATCAGGTACTGCACGAGGCCGGCGAGTCCCACCCACCGGGCACGGCGGAGGGCCCGCACCGACACCCGTTCCCCCACGGTGAACATCAGCACTGCCAGCGCGAGCTGGATCACACCCTCGAGCCGGCCCAGGTCCTGCGCGTCAAGGAGGCCCAGGACCTCCGGTCCCATCAGCGCCCCGGCCCCCAGGAACACGATCAGCTCGGGGAGGGTCCGGCGAAGCAGCCGACCGGCGAGGTACGCCAGCCAGGCCAGCACCGTGAGCGCGATCACGAGGTCGCTCATCGTGGCATCGTTCCCGGAACCGGACCGGAACTCAACCCCCCGCCGGGCGGCTCCCCGGTCCCCGCACCAACAGGTCGAACCGGCCTCGGAAGTGGTCCAGGAAGCGGTTGTAGTTCCTCTTGGACAGCCTGGCACGCTCCTCCGGCGGGGTCGAGGCCCAGGCCCGATGCTCGTGCCTGCGCACCGGCACCGGGACCACCCGGGCTCGGAGCCCCGTATCCCTCACCCGGAACGAGTACTCGATGTCCGCGGTCCGGTACCAGCGGAACCGCTCGTCGAACCCTCCCACCTCGGTGAGCAGTTCCCGGCGGAAGGCCATCAGGTAGCCCTCGATCGCATCCACCTCGGGCCCGGACGACGCCTCGAAGTCCCGCAGGTCGTCCGTGACCACGCCGAAGGGTCCACACACCCCCGTGTCCGGATCCACAAGAGCGTTCTCTAGCGGGCCCAGGACGTCCCCCTCGGGCTCCACCGAGCCGTCCATGGCCAGGACGATCCGCCCCAGTGACCGGCGCAGGCCCGCGTTGCGGGCGGCCGCCCATCCCGTGCCCTCCTCCAGGCTCACCACCTCCACGTCCGCACCGAACGTGGAGGGCGCGGCACCCGTCACGTCGGCGACCACGTACTGGATCGTTCGCGGCCCGGCGAACCGCCGGAACCCCGCGAGGGCACGCCTCACGTCCTCGGGCCACCCCTGCAAGACCCAGTGCACGGAGGCGTCGGCGATGGCGGGCTCGTCCAGCAGGGAGGGGATCGCCCTCGACGACGCCCCCCGGGCTTGCTCTCCCCCACCGGCCGCGGGACCGAGGGGCTCGAACGATGGCCCCGCGGGGCCGTCGATCACCCGGTACCCGAGCTCCGAGATCCGCTCGCGCAGGGCATCGGCGGGGCCGAAGTCCCGCGCTTGCCGCCGCTCCTCCCGCTCCGCCGCCAGCTCGCGGACCTCCCGCGGGACCTCCGACTCAGGCATCGCGGTGCCTCCGGAGGAAGTCCAGGACGACCATGTCCACTCGCTCCGGCTGCTCCCAGTGGAAGACGTGTCCGGCCCCCTTCAGCAGCACCAGCTCGGCGCCGGCGATCCGGGAGGCGAGCACCTCGGCGTTGCGGGAATCGATCATCCGGTCGCCGGTCCCATGGATCACGAGGGTCGGAGCCGTGATCCTCGGCAGCCGGTCGTAGGTGTCGAACCCACGGATCGCCTCACGCTGCCGGCGTGCCGCGCCGGGCACCCCCGCGCGCCGCCGGCCGCGCCAGCGCTCACGGAGCTGCTGCGGGTGCTCGGCCGCGAACCCTTCCGAGACCAGGGCCAGTGAAGGATCGCCCTTCGGGGCTCGGTAGGCGCTCGGGATCACGTGATGGCCCCCAGCGTGTGTCGCCCCGAGCACCAGCGCGCGGACCCGCTCGGGATGCCCGAGCGCCAGCTCCTGGGCCACCATCCCTCCGAGCGAGATCCCGAGCACGTGGGCTCGTTCCACCCCGAGCTCGTCCAGCAGGGCGACGGTGTCTTCGATGAACGTCCCCATCTCGAGAGGGCCGGTGGGGGGATCGGAGCCACCGTTGCCACGCAGGTCGTAGGCGACCACGAACAGTTCCGCGGCCAGCAGCGGCAGGCTGGAGGCCCAGCCGGCGACGTCGCCGCCCAGACCCTCGAGCAGGACCAGCGGCGAACGGCGAGGGTCGCCGTGGACCTCGTAGTAGAGGCCGCAGCCGTCGGGACGCTCGAGCCGGGCCACGGAGCGCCCAGCGCTAGACCTGCTCCTTGGCCACCGTTCGCAGACGGCCCGCCACCGACTCGAGGGTCTTGATGGCGATGCTGGGGTGCTCCTGGAGCAGCCCGCGGAACACCCACTCCGTGAGTCCGGCCAGTCGCACGTCCGTCTCGGCGGTGACGGTGGCCGAGCGGGGACCGCCGTCGAGGAGCGCGATCTCGCCGAAGAAGTCGCCGGCCCCCAAGGTCGCCCTGCGCATGCCACCGATCGTCACCGAGCAGCGGCCTTCCAGGATCACGAACAGTCCCAAGCCGCGCTGGCCCTCGCGAGCGATGATGGTGCCGGAGCGGTGCGTGACCTCCTTGGCCGCCCTGGCCACCAGCGCCAGCTCCTTCTGGGTGCAGTTGGAGAATATGGGCACCTGGGCGATCCGCTCTTCCACGTCCTTCGCCACGGCCTCGACCTCCCTACGGCCCACGCCCGGGCCGCCTCACCGGCAGGCGATCCTATCGCGATCGCCGTGGCCGGCGCGAGGATCCCGGCCGCTCACTCGTCGGTGCCCGAGCCCTGGCCGCGGACGGTCGCCTCCAGCGTCTCGGACGCGATCCGGATGTCGGCGCGGTCCAAGCGGTCGCGGATCCGCCGCACCATGCGGTCCTTCGTCGACCTGGCGGTGCGAACGGGGACCACGAAGCGCGCCGCCAACTCCATCCAGTTGTCGGTGGCTCGCGCGAACACGCGGGGCTCGACCTCGGCGCGAGGGACCGGGTACCGGCGCACCATCGTGGACATCGCCTCCCGAGCCTCCTTGGAGGCGGAGATCCGCTCTGCCTCCTCGCGCAGGATGCTCTCGGCGCGACGCCAGTCGGCGTCGTACGGGATGGGGACCACGAGCTCCTCCCAGATGAAGTCGAAGACGGCCGAATAGTTGTAGACGGGCTCGGTGAAGGTGGCCTTGTTGGAGACGGAGACGATCCGACCGGTGTACTGACGGCCCTGAACCCAGGAGGCACCCTCAACTGGAGAACCCATCTCGAGGATCTTCGTGCGCAGGGGCGTCACGTCGATCACGTCGCCTCGCACCCCGCCCATCTCGATCCGGTCGCCCACGGCGAAGATCCGCCCCGACAGGATGTTGAACCAGCCCGCCACAGCGCCGATCACCTCCTGCATCGCGAAGGCGAGACCGGCGGCCACCACCCCGAGGACCAGCCCCACCCGTCCGGCGAACGCGCGCCAGATCACGCCGATGGCCACCAGGGCGGCCACGGCCACCACGTAGTGGGACAACTTGCGCGCGTAGTAGCGGGCGTACGGATCATCGACCCGCTTGCCCAGCAGCCATCCCGAGAACCATCCCAGGAGCAACGCCGCCGCGATGGCGATCGCCGTGCTAGCCAGGCGCTCGGGGACCGTGGCCCCTCCGACGATCAGCTCGACGACACGGTCCATCCTGCCCGGAGGGTTCCCGCTGCCCGCATCGGACAATCCAGTAGGGCCGGCGCGGTCCACCCGGGAGGGATGCGCCGGTTGGCGCGGCACGCCTCCCGGGTAGGGAGGGTTCATGGAGATCTACCACCACCCACCCGCTTGGCTCGAGGCGCTGTCCTGGGGCTCCCTGGCCGTGGCCTTCGCCACGGCCGCGGTCATCCTGGCCGATATCTACGGGCGGGGCCACCGGCAGAAGATGCCGATCATGGAGGCCGTCTACCCCATCAGCGCCCTGTACTGGGGGCCGGTGGCCCTATGGTTCTACCTGCGGTTCGGACGGAGGAAGTCCAAGAAGATCATGGCCGAGCGGGCATCAAGCCCCGGACCCGGCGCCATGGCGATGGAGGAGCGGCCCGAGCAGGGGGAGCGATCCTCCGAGGATCAGGAGGACCGGGTCCGCTGGTGGCAGGTGGCCAAGGCCGACTCCCACTGCGGGGCCGGCTGCACGCTGGGCGACATCGGCGCCGAGTGGCTGGTGTTCACGCTCGGCCTGCTGATCGCCGGGAAGGCGCTGTACGCGGACTTCCCGCTCGACCTGGCCTTCGCCTGGACCCTGGGGGTGGTGTTCCAGTACTTCACGATCGTCCCGATGCGCGACCTCGGACCCCTGAGGGGCATCTGGGCCGCCATCCGGGCCGACACGCTCTCGATCGTCGCCTTCCAGATCGGGCTGTTCGCCGGGATGTTCGTCTATCAGGAGCTGATCTTCCCCAACCCCCTGCCCAAGACCTCCGCCACCTACTGGATGTTCATGCAGCTGTCGATGATCCTGGGTTTCTTCACCGCCCTGCCCGCGAACCGCTGGCTGCTCCGGAAGGGCTGGAAGGAGAAGATGTAGGGGTCCGGGGTGGTTGCGGCCGCCGGGCCATAAACGCCGCCGCGACCCCGGCCGCCACCAGGATCGAGCCGGCCAGGATCAGGACCTGGCCCAGACCGTTCGTGAAGGCGGTCTGGGCCGCCTGGATGACCTTCTCCACGAGCGCGCCGGTCCCGGCGGGAGCGCCGGGTGCTCCCGAGGCCGAGGTGGGGACGGCGCCGTGGGTGATGCCCTGGATCACGATCTCCCGGAAGCTCGGCGGGATGCCCAGTTCCCGTAGGCGCTGGGCCATATGGGAGGTGATCGTGGCGCTCATGATCGCCCCCAGGATGGCCACACCGAAGACGCCTCCGAGCTCGCGACTCGTGTTCACGGTGGATGCGGCCATGCCCGAGCGCTGAGGAGGGACCACCGACAACACCGTGGCGTTCATCGTGACAAGGGCCATGCCGAACCCGAACCCGACCACCGCCAGCGCCCAGGTCAGCGAGACCAGGGACACGCTCGGCTGCAGCAGGGCGTTCACGACGAACAGCCCGCCGCCGGCCATGAGGCATCCCAGCGACATCGGT